>NZ_JBFAOV010000011.1:0-274126 GCF_040675375.1 Nonomuraea sp. NPDC049607 | reverse complement strand
CCCGCTCGTCGCCGAGCAGCCAGTGGAGCTGGGCCTGCCGCGCCCGCACGCCCACGACGTCCTCGGTCGCGCCCACCTCGGTCAGCGCCACGGCGCCCTCTGCGTAGCACTCGCAGGCGCGGGCGAAGTCCCCGCGCATGGCGAGCCGGTCGGCCAGGAACGTCAGCGCGAGGGAGGTGCCCATGCGGTCGCCCAGCGCGCGGAACTCGGCGAGCGCGGTCTCGGTGTCGGCGTCTACGTCGGTCTCGTCGGCGCCGAGCGTGAGCCGGAACCGCCCGCGGGCGAGCCTGGCCTGCGCCCGCACCCACGGATCGGCGTCGGCGATCAGCGGCTCGAACGCGGGCAGGAACGCCGCCGGGCCCTGCAGCGTACGCTCCAGCACCGCGGCGAACCCGAGCAGCGGCTGACGCGACCCGCTGCTCAAGGTCAGCCGGTGGGCCTCCTGGATCCACTCCCGCGCCTGGAACTGGTCGCCGCCGACACCTGAGGTCAGGAACATGGTCACCATGAGGGACGCCATCGCCCGCACCTCGTCGGGCACCTCGCCCTCCAGCGAGGCCGCGGCGACGCTCAGCTCGGCGCCCTCGGCCCGGTGGCCGCCGAGGAACCAGTAGTAGCCGGCGGCTCCGACCAGGCGCATCGCCTCGTGCGCCCACCCCTCGGCGATCGCCCCGCGCAGGGCCGTGATGATGTTGTCGTGCTCGGCGTCGAGCACGAGCAGCCACTCCAGCTGCTCGGCCCGGCGCAGGTGCGGGTCGGCGGTCGCGGCCAGCTCGGTGAAGTAGGCCAGGTGCGCCCGCCGGGCCCGTTCGGTCTCCCCCGCCTCGGCGAGCCGGTGGGCGGCGTACTCCCTGATGGTGTTGAGCAGCCGGTAGCGCGGGGCGCCCTCGTCGTCGGTGATCAGCAGCGACTTCTCGGTCAGCGCGGTGAGCACGTCGAAGACCTGCTCACCGGCGAAGGACTCGTCGCCGCAGACGCGTTCGGCCGCCTCCAGGTTCGCCCCGCCGGAGAACACCGACATCCGGCGCAGCACGCCGCGCTCGGCCTCGCTCAGCAGGTCCCAGCTCCAGTCGACGACCGCGCGCAGCGTCTTGTGCCGGGCGAGCGCCGTACGGCTGCCGCTGGTCAGCAGGCGGAAGCGGTCGTCGAGGCGGCGGGCGAGCTGGTCGACGGACATCGTGCGCAGCCGGGCCGCGGCCAGTTCGATGGCCAGCGGGTTGCCGTCGAGCGCCCGGCAGATGCGCGCCATGGCCGCCAGGGTGGGAGCGTCGGAGCCGATGTCCTTGCGCACCAGGTCAGCGCGGTCGCGCAGCAGCCGCACCGCGGGCGAGGCCCCGGTCTCGGCGGGCGCGGCCCCCTCGGTGGGCAGCGGGAGCGGCTCGACCTGCCACAACACCTCGCCGGTGATGCCGAGCGGCTCGCGGCTCGTGGCCAGGACGCGCAGGCCGCGGCACTCGCCCAGGAGCCGGTCGGCGAAGGCGGCGGCGGCCTCGACGACGTGCTCGCAGTTGTCCAGGATCAGCAGGATCGCGCGGTCGCGGATCGCGGCGATGAGCCGGTCCATCGGGTCGCCGCCCCGCGCGCCGCCGAGCAACCCCTGGTCACGCAGGCCGATCGTGGTGAGGGCGGCCTGCGCCAGCTCGCCGCCGGCCCGGACGGGGGCCAGCTCGACCAGCCAGGCGCCGTCGGGCAGCTCGGCGAGCATCGTACGGGCGGTCTCGGTGGCCAGCCGGGTCTTGCCGGAGCCGCCCGCCCCCGTCAGGGTGACCAGCCGGTATCTGGCGGCCAGACCGGCGACCGCGGCGACGTCGTCGTGCCGGCCGACGAAGCTCGTCAGCTCGGCGCGCAGGTTGGTCCTGCGGTTGTCGGCCCGCTCCCCGAGCTCGCCGCGGAGCAGCGCGGTGTGCAGCGCCGACAGCTCGGCCGACGGGTCGGCGCCCAGCTCCTCGGCCAGCCGCTCGCGGGTGCGCTGGTAGACGGTCAGCGCCTCGTTGCCGCGGCCCGCCTCGGCCAGCGCCCGCATCAGCGCCGCCACGAACCCCTCACGCAGCGGGTACGCGGCCACCAGCCCCGTCAGCTCGGAGACCAGCTCCGCGCCCCGGCCGAGCCGGAGGTCGGCCTCGACCCGGTCGCCGATCGCGTCGACGTGGAGGTCGTCGAGCCGCGTGACCACGGCGTCGAAGGTGTCGCTGTCCTGCATCACGATGTCGGACATGGGGGCGCCACGCCACAGCTCAAGGGCCGAGCGCAGCAGGTCGGCCCGGTCGGCGGGCTCGGCGGAGCGGGCCTGGACGATCAGCTGCTCGAACCGGCACACGTCGACCGCCTCGCGCGGCACGGCCAGCCGGTAGCCGCCGGAGTCGGCCTCGATCACGCCCTCGGGCAGCAACCTGCGCAACCTGGACACCAGCGCCTGAAGGGCGTTGACCTCGTCGGCGGGCGGCCGCGCCCCCCAGATCCAGTCGACCAGCCGCGCACGCGTCACGATCCGGCCGGGCTCCAGGGCGAGGGCGGCGAGCAACGCGCGCAGCCGGACGCCCGGAACCTCGACCGTGGCTCCTTCAGGGTTCCGGACCTCGAACGGCCCAAGCAATCCGACTCGCACACCCGCAATTGTGCCGGAACCACGACAAGCCCCGGCCCACTTCCGCCCCGCCCCGGCCTCCCGGTCGCCATCACCGCAGGTCAGAGGCGTGTCGCGGACCGCTTCCCAGAGGCGGGTCAGCCGTCGGCCTTGCGGCTGAGGTGCTCCCAGGCGCGGTACTCCGCGCCGCGGGCCTCGTCCATCTGCTGGACGAGGTCGTAGGAGCGGCTGCCGACGATCAGCCGGCGCGGCGGCTCGGGCAGGTCCACCAGCTCCATGACGACGGGCGCGGCGTTGGCCGCCGGCGGGCCGGCGTCCTCGCCCCACATGGCGGCCAGCTCGGCCCGCAGCCCGTCGTAGACCGGGTCGGGCTCGGTGGCCGTGGTGCCCAGCGTGAACAGGCCGGTGTCGTAGCCGCCCATCTGCAGGTTGGTGACCTTGACGCCGAACGGCTCGGCCTCCATGGCCAGCGCCTGCGTGATCGAGTCGAGCGCCGACTTGCCCCCCGCGTACAGGCCGACCGCGGCGACGCCACCGCCGGCGGCCATCGACGTCACCTGGAGGATGTGCCCGGACCTCTGGGCGCGCAGGTACGGCAGCACCGCCTGGGTGACCCAGATCGCCCCGAACAGGTTGACGTCGAAGTGGGCCCTGATCTGCTCCTCCGTGGCCTCCTCCAGCATGCCGAACAGCAGGCCGCCGGCGTTGTTGACCACGATGTCGAGCCGGCCGTACGCGGCCGCCGCCTTCTCCACGCCCGCCCGCACCGCCGCGCGGTCGGAGACGTCGAGCGGCAGGCGTACCAGAGCGCCCGGGTACCGGGTCTCCAGCTCGGCCAGCGGCCCGACGTCGCGGGCGGCGGCCACGACCCGGTCGCCCCTGTCCAGGGCGGCCTCCGTGAACGCCCGGCCCAGCCCCCGGGACGCGCCCGTGATGAACCAAACGCGCATGCGCTCTCGCCTCCTCATTCGTTCAAGACGAGACGGTTCGTCTCGCCGTAGGTCCGTCAGTGTGCCATCAAGGGCCACCGTCTTGTCAAGACGAACCGTATCGTCTCGTTGAGGGTGTATGATGACCGGCGTGAAGAAGCCCGATCCCGCGCGCCGCAGCGAGCGCTCCCGGCAGGCGATCCTCCAGGCCGCCAGGGAGCTGGTGTCCGAGGTGGGATACGCCAAGGTCTCCGTCGAGGCGATCGCCGCGCGGGCCGGCGTCGGCAAGCAGACGATCTACCGGTGGTGGCGTTCCAAGGGGGCCGTGGTCTTCGACTCCTTCCTCGCGCTGAGCGAGGGCGACCAGGGTGTGGTGCTGCCCGACACGGGCGACATCGAGGCCGACCTGAAGGCCGTCATGCGGGCCACCGTGGCGGAGTTCGCCGACCCAGGCTTCGAGGCGCCGATCAGGGCGCTCAACCTGGAGATCGTGGGCGACCCCGAGCTGGCCGCCCAATACCGGGAGAAACTGGCCGGCCCGGTCGACGAGGCCAAGAAGGCCCGCCTGCGCAGTGCCCAGCGGGCGGGCCAGATCGCCGCCGACGCCGACCTCGACCTGGCGCTCGAACTGCTCTACGCCCCCCTCTACCAGCGCTGGCTGCTGCGCTCCGGCCCGCTCACCCCGCAGTACGCCGACGCGCTGGTCGACCTGGCGCTCAAGGCGCTGCGGCCCTGAGCCTCACAGGGCCCGCAGCAGGTCGGCCAGGGCTTGGAGCACGGCGTCCCGCCGTTCCTCGTGCAGCCAGCCGTGCCCGGCGTCGTCCAGCACGCGGTGCTCGCCGCGCGGGAAGGAGGCCGCCACTTCGGCGTGCAGGGCGAGTTTGCCGGCGTTGATCTCGCGCAGCACGTCCTCGGGCCAGAGCTGGGACTGGGTGGCGTCCGCCCCCATGGCCGACAGTACGATCACCGGCACGTCGGGGTCCGGCGGCGCGGTCCTGAAGTCCTCGGAGACCTGGTCGTAGAGGTTGCGGCCCTCCAGCCAGCCGGTACGCCAGGCGGAGATGTGATGGTCGACCAGGGCCTCGCGCACGCCGTCCGGCCAGGCGGCCAGCAGCCGGGTGACGGCCGGTCGCGCGGCGTCGAGCTGCTCCGGCGTCGGCTCCGGGAGCGCCTGGTCCTTCATCTGGTCGAGCATCTCGCGCGCCTGTCGCGGCGCGCGGGCGGCCATGTCCTCGTGGAAGGGGTCGAGCAGCAGCAGCGCCGCGACGTCGCCGGGGAAGCGGCGGGCGTGGTGGCGCGCGTAGGCGCCGCCCATGGAGTGACCGGCCAGCACGTACGGGCCGGGCACGCCCGCCGCCGTCAGCGTCTCGCGCAGCTCGTCGGTGACCTCGGCCGCGGTGCGGGGCAGCTCGACCGGCTCGCTCCAGCCGGTGCCCGCCCGGTCGTAGAGCACGCTGGTCGTCAGCTCGGCGACGCGGTCGTGCACGTTGAGGTAGTCCAGGCCGACGGCTCCGGCTCCGGGCAGGAACACCACGGGTGGCCCGCCGGCGCCCGAGCGGTGCACCATGATCCGGCGGCCGGCGACGTCGTACAGGCGGCCCAGTGGCGGGGTGTCCAGGGCGTGGTTGGTCATGGTCTCTTCCTTTCTCAGGTTTGAGAAAGGTAGCAGGTGTGAGATCGTACGTCCATGGACACGGTGGACCTGCTTCTGCACCCCGTACGGCTGCGCATCGTGCACGCCATGTCGGGCGGCCGCACGCTGACCACCTCCGACCTGTGCGACCTGCTGCCCGACGTGTCCAAGGCCACCGTCTACCGGCACGTAGGCCTGCTGGCCGAGAGCGGGCTGCTCGACGTGGAGGGCGAGCAGCGCGTACGCGGGGCCGTCGAGCGCCGGTATCGGCTGCGCCCGGCGCGGGCGGCCGTCGACGCCGAGACCGCCGCCGCGGCCTCCCCGGACGACCACCGCCGCGCCTTCGCCGTGGCCATGGCGACGCTGCTGGCCGAGTTCAACGCCTACCTCGACCGCGACCAGGCCGATCCGGCCGCCGACCTGGTCGGCTACCGCCAGCACGCGATCTGGCTCAGCCCCGACGAGCGCGCGGCCCTGATCGCCGACCTGCGCGCGGCGCTCGTGCCCAGGATCGGCAACCCGCCCGCGCCCGAGCGCACCCGCCACCTGGTCAGCCCGATCCTGTTCCCGGCCGAGGAGCCGCCCGGCTGAGACGGGCCCGACCAAGGGTCCGGCCGTGGAGCCGCCCGGCCGAGGCCGGTCCGGCCGGAGGCCCGGCCGCGCGGGGCTGCGGGGGCCGGAGGGGCGCTTCTATCCTGGGCCGATGCAGATGGAATTCAGCGGCGAGGTGTGGTTCTGGAGAGGGCCCGCGCCCTGGCACTTCGTCACCGTCCCCGACGAGGAATGCCAGGACCTGGCGATGACGGCCGGCTCGGTGAGCTACGGCTGGGGCATGATCCCTGTCACCGCCCAGATCCGCGCGACGCGGTGGCGCACGTCGCTGTTCCCCAAGGACGGCCGCTACCTCGTGCCGGTCAAGGCGGGCGTGCGCACGGCCGAAGGGCTCGCCGTGGGGGACGTGGTGAGCGTCCGCCTGACCGTCGAGCCCTGAGAGCGTCCTGTCAGGTCATCGTCCGCCGGAGGCGATGAAACGTTCGTGGACGGCCCGCTCGCCCAGCCGGTCGAGGGCGGCCAGCCAGCACGCCCCGGCCGTGCCGTCGCGGGCGGTCGTCACCTGCCGCCCGGCCAGCCGGGCCAGGACGGCGGCGCGGACCGGGCCGTCCGTGGTCAGGACGCCGCCCGCCAGCACCAGCGGCCCGTCGCCGGGCAGCCGGGCAGCCGTGGCGGTCAGCCGCCGGGCGGCCTCGGCGACGATGCCGGCCGCGTCCTCGTCCCCGGCGGAGGCCGCCCGCGACACCAGCGGCGCGGCGGCGGCCACGAGCATCCGGTCGGCCTGCGCCAGCCGGACGATGCGGTCGGCCCGCCGCCGCGGCTCACCCGCCACGCCGAAGTGCGCGCTCACCAGCTCCACCAGCGGCCCGAACACCGGGCTCGGGCCCAGCCCGCGACCCAGCCCGCGGTCCTGCGGGCTGTCACGGAGCCTGGCCCGGACGCTGTCACGGACGCTGTCGCGGGTGCAGTCACGGACGCTGTCGCGGGCGCGTTCCTGAGAGCGGTCCAGGGTGTGGACGGCCGCGCGCACCCCCGCCCGGCCGATCCAGAAGCCGCCGCCCTCGTCGCCGAGCAGCCAGCCGAGCCCGTCGGCCACCGCCGTCACCGCCCGGCCGGAGAAGCGGGCCGCCGCGGCCCCCGTCCCGGCCAGCAGCAGCGTGCCGGACGGCGCTGCGGTCCCGGCCGCGTAGGCGACCTCGACGTCGCCCACCATGCGCGGCGGCGTGGCGAGGCCGCACTCGGCCCAGGTCCGGGCCAGCGTCGCGGCGAAGGCGTCGTCCCCGCCCGCGACGCCGGCCACCGAGGCGGCCACCGACCGCGGGTCCAGGCCGTCGAGCGCGCGCCGCAGGGCCTGGCCGACCGCCACGCAGGCCGCCGTGGGCCCGTGCGCGGCGGGGTTGCCGGGGCCGGCGGTGCCATGCCCCAGCCTGGTGCCGTCCGCCGCGTGGACGGCGGCGCGGGTCGTGGTGCCGCCCGCGTCCACGCCGGCGAAGAGCATCACCGGACCAGCCGCGCCGCGCCGGGCGCGAGCGTCAAGGTGGCGCCGCACGCCTGGTAGAAGCCGCTCGCCGGGTCGAACGCCTGCGTGATCCCGTCGAGCGTGACCTCCGTCGACCCGTCGAAGCGGGCGTTGCAGACGAACCGCCGCCCCTCGCCGTAGTGGCCCACCAGGACGTCGCCGGCGTGCTCGACCGACGTCCACCCGGTCAGCTCGGCCGCCACCGGGCGCAACCAGCGGGTGTTGAGGTCGCGCACGATGCCGTAACGCTCGGTCGGCACGCCGTCCCCGCCGATGAGCCCCGGCCGGAAGCCCTCGCCGCGCGCCGGGTCGGGCGTCCAGTAGGTGAAGTACTGGATGCCGGTGTACCCGTAGGCCAGGGCGGTGTTGACCTGCCAGGCCAGCTCGGCGGCCGACGGCTCGCGGTGGCCGTCGTAGGCCAGCGTCTGCACGTGCATCCAGGCGGGCAGCCCGGCCCTGCGGGCGTGCTCCCGTACGGTGGCCAGGTCGGCGAGGTAGCCCTCGTCGAACCCGTCGGCCAGGAACGGGTAACGGTCGAAGGAGAGCACGTCCGGGCGGACCAGCCGGGCGAAGTCCCCCACGTACGCGTCGTAGGGGCCGGTGGCGTGCCCCGGCAGCAGGTTGACGTAGGCGAACGCGCCGGCCGCCCGCACGGCGGCGACCCCGGCCGCCACCCGCGGGAACTGCTCGGCCACCGGCTCGTCCATGAGCCCGACGCCGCGGAAGGAGCGGAACGGGCGGTACTCCTCGACGACCCGGGCGATCAGCGGCGCCGGGTCGACGTCCAGGTCGCGCATGAGGACGTCCACGCGCGGGTCCGAGGCGACCAGCACGCCCAGCCCGGCCTCCTCGGCAAGGGCCAGGGCGTGCCGCAGGATGACCCGGTCGCCGAGGTAGTTGCCGGTGATGACCAGATCGAACCCGGCCTCGGCGATCTCCCGGTAGCGGGCGGCCGTCGTCTCGTGCGGCGGGGGCGGCCAGAAGGCGGCGATCGTCAGGCTCACAGCGCGCCCGTCCTGATCCGGCCGGCGTAGCGGGCCACGAGGGCGTCGTTGTGCGCGTCCGAGCCGGGGATGTTGGCCGACAGGTAGACCGGCGGGACCAGGCCGTCCGCCTGGAGCTCGCCGATCGCCTCGGCCACCATGAGCTGCACGATCAGCGCCGAGGTGATCGAGGAGATGCCGCAGACCGGGCCGTGCTCGGTCGGCAGGACGGCGTCGCCGTACGGGGCCAGGTTGTCGATCACGATGTCGGCCAGCTCGAACAGCCGCTCCCCCGACGGATGGCGCGAGGTGATCGCGGTCGAATGGGCCAGCGAGGTGATCGCGATCAGCGGCAGCCCGCGCTCCTTGACCAGCCGGGCCATCTCCACGGTCGAGCCGTTGCCGCCGGAGTTGGACGCGATCACGAACGCGTCGGCGTCCTCCACCGTGTGCAGGGCCAGGACCTGGCGCGCGGTCAGCGGGTCGCGCTCGGCCAGCGGGTCGAACTCGCCGGGATCGGCCGAGCCCAGCACCACCGGGTCGCGCAGGGTGAGCCGGTTGGTCGGGATCAGCCCGCCCGCGCGTCCGGCCACCTCCAGCGCCACTGCCTCCGAGTGCCCGGTGCCGTAGGCGTGCAGGACGCCCCCGGCGCGCACGGTCGCGGCGATCAGCGTGCCCGCGCGCCTGATGGCGGGCAACTGCTCGGCCGTCAGGCGGTCCAATCGGGAGCGTGCCTCGTCGGCGAAGGCCATCACAAGATCCATCAAAACTGTCCTCAACGGTTCATGCCGGCGGTCAGCCCGGCGACGATCTGGCGCGTGGCCAGGATGAAGAGCACGACCAGGGGGATCGTCGTCATCACCAGGCCGGCGAAGAGCGTGCCCCAGTCGTTCTGGAACTGGCCGAAGAAGTGGGTGAGGCCGACCGGCAGGGTCAGCTTGCTCTCGTCCCGCATCAGGACCAGGGGGTAGAAGAAGTCATTCCAGATCGGCACGAACTGGAAGACCACCACGGTCGCCAGCGCGGGCCGTACCAGCGGCAGCATCACGTGCCAGAAGGTGGCGAACGGCCCCGCGCCGTCCAGGGCGGCGGCCTCGTCCAGCTCGTGCGGGAGCTGGCGGAAGAACGCGGTCAGCACGAAGACGTTGAACGGCACCGACCCGGCCGCGTAGACCAGCACCAGTCCGGCCAGCGAGTCCACCAGGCCCATGCTCTCCAGCAGGTAGAACAGCGGGAGCACGCCCAGGTGGGCGGGCAGCGTCATGCCGGAGACGAAGTAGGCGGCGAACAGCCCGCGCCCCCGGAACTCCCGGCGCCCCAGTGGGTAGGCCGCCAGCAACGAGACCACGGCCCCCAGCAGCACCGAGCAGACCACGACGATCGCCGAGTTCACCACGTACGTGGAGAAGGAGGCGTCCGTCCACGCCTTGGCGTAGTTGCCGAGCCCGCTGGGCCAGCCGAGCGGCTGGTCGAAGATCTCGCTGGTCGGCCGGAGCGAGCTGAGCAGCATGACGAGCAGCGGCGACATGGAGAAGACGGCGTAGCCCCACAGCAGGACCCGGATCGCCAGAGCCCTCATGATGTCCTCCTCGGGACCCGTCCGGGCGGGGTCCTCATCGATTCCTCCTCAGGACCCGTTCGAGCAGGAGCGTCGAGCCGAAGATGAAGGTGAACATGAAGACCGCCAGTGCCGAGGAGGTCCCCAGCGCGTTGACGTCGCCCGAGGCGAAGGCGGTCCGGTAGAACAGCAGGCCGAGCACGTCGGTCGCGCCCGCCGGGGCGCCGTTGGAGCCGCCGAGGGCGTAGACCAGGGCGAAGGTGCCCATGCTGCCGATGAAGCTCAGGATGGTGACGGTGGCCATGGCGGGCCTGAGCAGCGGCAGCGTGACGCGCCAGAACACCTGCCAAGAGCCGGCGCCGTCGGTTCTGGCGGCCTCGGCGTACTCCTGCGGGATGCCGCCGAGCGCGGCGCTGAACAGCAGCATCGGGAAGCCCACCCACTGCCAGGTGGTGATCAGGATGACGGTCGGCAGCGCGGTGCCGGGGTCGCCCAGCCACGGCATCGCCAGGCCCATCGGCTTGAGCAGCGCGTTGACCGGGCCGAAGGCGGGGCTGAGCAGCAGGGTCCACAGGTAGCCGATGACCAGCGGGTTGACCAGGTACGGCAGCGCGAACATGGTCTGCAGGGCCCGCTTGCCGCGCCGTACGCGGAACAGCGCCAGCGCGAAGGCCAGGCCCAGCGTGTTCTGCACCACCATGCTGCCGGCGAAGAGCAGGACGTTGTGCCCCAGAGCCGGCAGGAGCTGGTCCAGGAAGGCGCCTGACAGCAGGTTCGCGTAGTTGCCCAGCCCGACCGGCTGGTCGCGCAGTGTGCCCTTCCAGGAGAAAAAGCTGTAGGTCAGCCCGGTGAACAGCGGATAGACCACGAAGGCCGAGTAGAGGAGGAAGGCGGGGATCAGGAAGACGTACGACGATCCCCGCCGCGTGGCTAGAGCCATGTGGACACGCTCTTGTCGAGTTGCTCGGCGGCCTCCTTGGCGCTGATGCGGCCCAGCAGCATCTCCTGCAGCGCCTTGGAGAACACGGTGGCCGAGGTCGGGTTGCCGTAGGCGAACTCGTTCATGAAGTAGGTGCCGCCGTGCTGGGCGAAGGTGGTGGAGACCTCGCCGAGCAGGGGGTCCTTGGGGGTGACGCCGGGCACGGCGGAGAAGATGCGCAGGGTGTCGGTGAAGAGCTGCCCGTAGTCCTTGGAGGCCAGCCAGGCGGCGAACTTCAGTGCCTCGGCCTTGTGCCTGGTCTTGACGTTGATGCCGTACGAGCCGTCGGTGAAGCCGGGCATGACGCCCTCGCCGTCGGGCACGGGTGGCGTGAAGACGCCCAGGTCGACGCCCTTGGCGTTCTCGCCGAAGAAGTTCAGCTCCCACAGGCCGCCGGGGAACATGGCGGCCTTGCCGGAGGAGAACAGGATCTGCGCGTCGGTGTAGGAGACGCCGGCCATGTCGTCGGGGAAGTACGGCTTGAGCTTGTTGAGCTGGTCGATGCCCTCGACGAAGCGCGGGTCGGCGAACTTCTTGCGCTTGGCCTTGACGTCGGCGAGGAACGTGTCGCCACCCCAGTGGGCGGTGCCGAAGATGGCGGCCACGACCGGCAGCATCCAGTCGTCCTTGCCGCCGAAGGCGAACGGCACGATGCCCTTGGCCTTGAGCTTGTCGGCGGCCGAGATCATCTCGGCGTACGTCTTCGGCGGGGTGAGGCCGTTGTCCGCGAAGATCTTCTTGTTGTAGATCACCTGGAGGGTCTGGACGGCGAACGGCACGCCGTACACCTTGCCGTCCTTGTCGCCCTTGGCGTAGCGCAGGACCTTCTCGTCGTAGGCGGCCAGGCCGGGCACGTCCTTGGTGTCGAGCGGCAGCAGCCGGCCGGCCTCGACCAGCGGTTGCAGGTTGGCGCCCGCGCGCAGCCAGGCCAGGTCGGGGCCGCTGTCGCCGGCCAGGCCGGTGGACAGGATGGTGTCGTACTCGGTGGCCGTGGTGAAGGAGCGGGCGTCGACGTCGATGCCGGGGTTCAGCTTCTCGTACTCGGCGAACATCTTGTCGTAGTTGGCCTCGGGGCCCCAGCCCCAGACCGAGAGGGTGATCTTGCCGGGGTCGGCACTCGTCGTGGCCGAAGGGGCACAGGCGGTGACCGCCATCGCCAAGGCGACAGCGGCGGCGGCAAGGCGCATGGGTGGCTCCTAGCGTGGGGGCAGGCGGTGCTTGCTGACCGCGTGGGTGGCGGCGGTGAGCAACTGGTTGCTGGTCTCGTGGGTGCGCTGGACGACGCCGATGTAGAGGCAGTCCAGGACGAGCATCTGGGTGTGGCGGGCGGCCACCCCACCGGCCCGGAAGGGGGTGTCCTGCGCGGCGGTGGTCAGCACGATGTCGGCCGCCTCGGCCAGCGGGCTGCGGGGGAAGTTGGTGAGCGCGATGGTGGTGGCGCCGCGTTCCCTGGCGATGGCCAGCGGTTCGACGACTTCGGCCGTGGTGCCCGAGTGCGAGATGCCGAGCGCCACGTCCTCGCGGTCGCGGGCGTTGGCGCTGCAGACGGCGCTGTGCACGTCGGTCCACAGCGCGCCGGGCCGGCCGATGGCGTGCAGTCGCAGGTGCAGGTCCATGGCCACGCCCGCGCTGCCGGCGACCGCGAAGAAGTCGATGAACCGGGCTCGCACCAGGGCGTCCACCGCCCGGTCCACGGCCGCCAGGTCGAGCTGGGCCGCCGTCTCCTCCATCGCGCGCATGTCGCTGGACAGGAGGCTGCGCAGCACCAGGCTCGCCGGGTCGTCCGGGGAGAAGGCGATCAGGCCCTGCTCGCGCGGGGTGGCGTCGTTGCGGCCCAGTTCGGCGGCGAGGGCCAGCCTGAGCTCGGGGTAGCCGGCCAGGCCGAGCTGCCGGCAGAAGCGGGTGACGGTGGTGAGCGAGGTTCCGCACCGCTCCGCCAGCTCACCGATGGTCGAGGCGGCCACGGTGGCGGGCTCGGCGAGGATCGTCTCGGCGATGCGCCGGTGGGTGGCCGTGAGGGTGGGCTCGATCCCTCGGATTCTGGCCAGGATCGGTGACATGGGAGGAACCCTCCCGCTTCCCGCAAGTTATGTCAATAGTTCACATTCGACATCCAATGTTAGAAAATTTCCCTCTTGTGTGACTCGTTGGGACTATGTCACTTTCATGGCCATGCGCAACCTCCTCCTGGCGCTGGTGCTCGGGAGCACCAGCCTGCTGCCCGCCCGCGCCGACGCCGTGGACATCCAGTTACTGGCCTTCAACGACTTCCACTCCGGCTTCCCGACCAGCTTCGCCATGACGCCGTCCGGGCCGGTCGAGGCGGGCGGGGCCGAGTACCTGGCCGCCCACATGGACCGCCTCCAGCGCGACAACCCCAACGGCACGCTGCGGCTCTCGGCCGGCGACAACTACTCCTCCAGCACCATGAACGCCACCGCCCTGCACGACGAACCGGGCATGCAGGCCCTCAACCTGATGCGCCTGGACGCCTCCGCCGTCGGCAACCACGAGTTCGACGAGGGCATCGACGAGTTCCGCCGGATGGAGAACGGCGGCTGCCACCCGATCGACGGGTGCGCGCTGCCGAACTTCAAAGGCGCCGAGTTCCCCTACCTGGGCGCCAACATCGTCGACACCACCACCGGCAAGCCCGCACTGACGCCGTACATCGTCAAGGAGGTCAAGGGCGTCAAGGTCGGCATCATCGGCGTCGACTTCAAGAACGCGCTGAACGAGGCCCCCGGCCCCACCAAGCCGCTGGAGGGCCGCGACGAGGCCGAGGCGGTCAACACCTACACGGCCGAGCTCAAGGCCAAGGGCGTGCGGACGATCGTGGTCCTGATCCACCAGGGCGGCGGGCAGACCGGCGGCGGCCTGCCCAACGAGTGCAACAACCTGGCCGGGCCGATCAAGGACATCGTGCAGAAGTTCGACCCCGAGGTCGACGCCGTGATCTCCGGGCACACGCACAACCCGTACAACTGCCTGGTCAACGGCATTCCGG
Organism: Nonomuraea sp. NPDC049607; assembly: GCF_040675375.1. Taxonomy (NCBI): domain Bacteria; kingdom Bacillati; phylum Actinomycetota; class Actinomycetes; order Streptosporangiales; family Streptosporangiaceae; genus Nonomuraea; species Nonomuraea sp. NPDC049607. The sequence goes on along the minus strand of NZ_JBFAOV010000011.1, from coordinate 260,382 downwards.
TGACGCAGACGTCCGCCCACACGCGCGAGCTCACCAAGATCGTTCTCACCGTCGACCGGGCCACCGGCAACCCGACCTCCAGCAAGGCCGAGAACGTCACCGTCACCCACGACGTCAAGCCCGACGCCCGGATCGCCGCCCTGCGCCGCAAGACCGACGAGCAGGCGCAGAAGCTGCTGGACCGGCCGGTCGGCCTGCTCGCCCGCGACCTCACCGCCCAGCGCAACGCCGCCGGCGAGTCCACCGTCGGCCACGCCCTGGCCGACGCCCGCCTGTTCGCCACCTCCGCGGCCGAGAACGGCGGCGCCCAGATCGCCGTCCAGCCGCCCTACGGCGGCGGCATCGGCGGCGACCTGATCGTCAACCCCACCGGCAACGAGATGTCGAACCTGGTGACGCACGGCAAGGCCCTGCGCGTGCAGCCGTTCGGCAACATGCTCGTCACCATGACGCTCACCGGCGCCCAGCTCGAACGGCTGCTGGAGCAGCAGTGGTGCGGTCAGGGCACCGCCCGCGTGCTCGGCGTCTCACAGGGCCTCACCTACACCTACGACAACGCCAGGCCCGCCTGCGACAAGATCGACCCGGCCACCGTCAAGCTCAACGGGACCGTCGTCGACCCGGCCGCGAAGTACCGCCTGACCGCCAACTCCTTCATCGCCTCCGGCGGCGACGGTTTCTCGGTGCTGACCGAGGGCACCGAGCGGGTGGAGAAGGTGCGCGACATCGAGGCGTTCGAGTCCTACATCCGGGCCAAGAGCCCGCTGCCCGCTCCCGCCCTGAACCGGGTCACCCGCGTGAACTAGCCGCCTCGGCCCGCCCGGCACAGCTTGTCACACAGGCGGGCGATGCCGTCGGGGTCCTCGGCGAACAGCAGGGCGACCTCCGTCATCGGCGGCTGCCGGCCAGGTCGTCGTACGAACATATGCGTTTGGGTGGAAGGGATGTAACGGGTCGGAACGCCCATGGTCTGAGGCGCCGACGACGGCGCCCCGGACCATGAGGAGGTCACATGCAGCTCTCCATCCCGAGGAGGCTCGGCAGACGATCACGTTCCGTCCTGGTGGCGGCCGTGGCGGCCGTGGCGGTCGCCGCGCTCGTCGTCGCCGCGGGCTGCGCCTTCGGCCTGGCCCTGACCGGCGGCGACCACGGCCTGGCCATCCGCAGGACGGGCTGAACCGGCGGAATTCACGGGCCAGGCGATGACATTTGCATCTGTTCGCCGCCGGCCTCCGGGTGAAGGCTGATGCCTTCGACACCCCCCGGAGGAAGGCGGCGGCCTCGCCCGGCGAGCCGGCCGACCTTCACGAGCCGATCGGAGCCCGACCATGGCCAGACCCGTCGTGTCCGCGACCACGCGCGTCGACGGCTGAGCCGGGACGGGCTCCCCTCATGGCCCTCCCGCTCACCTCGGTGAGGCCCCGGCTGTCCGGCCGCGCCGCCGTCCGGCCCGGCCGCCTACGCTGGTCAGCCGGGGAACGTCGACGGGCGGTGGGCGAAGTGGCGGGATTCTGGCGGTCCGACCGGGTCGTCCGGCTTGCGCCGGTCGCCGCGGTCGTGTGCAGCTCCCTGCTGCCGCTGCTGCAGGTGACGTTGTCGTTCGGCTACGAGGGCAACGGCAGCCGCACCGGGCTGTGGAGCCTGGCCGCGACCGCCGCCTACCTCCCCCTGCACCTGCGCCACGTCTGGTACGCCGCCCACGCGCGCCGTCCGCCGGCCGGCCTGTGGACGTTCGCGGCCATGGCCGTCATCGTGCTCGGCGTGACGCCGCTTGCCGGGAACATGTGGCCGCGGGCGTACGCGGGGCTCGCGGTGTCGGCGGTGCTGGTGCTGCCGGGGCCGTGGTCGTACCTGTTCTTCGTGGGCCTGGTGGCGGTGGCCGCGCCGGTGGCGTCGCTGCTGGACCTGCCGTGGCGGGCGGCGGCGTGGCCGGCGTTCTCGGTGTTGTGCGGCGGCGGGGCGCTGCTGCTGCTCGTCTGGCTCGCCGCGGCGCTGACCCGGCTCCAGGCGGCGAGGGAGGAGCTGGCCCAGCAGGCGGTCGCGCAGGAGCGGCGGCGCATCGACGACGACCTGCGCCGTACGCTCGGCGGCGCGCTGGAGTCGATCGCCGCCCGCGGCGAACGCGCGGCGGCGGCCCTGGCCCCCGACCCCCTGAGACCACCGCCCGACTCCCCCACCCCGCCGCGTGAGACGGGCTCGGCTCCTGACACCGGGCCGGCTCGTGACGCAGGGCTGGCCGAGGAGTTGGGGCGGCTCGCCGACGACTCGAGGCGCACGCTGGCCGAGGCCAGGCGGCGGGTGCGCGGCTACCGGCAGCCGTCGCTGCGCGCCGAGCTGGAGACGGCCGCCACGCTGCTGTCGGCCGCGGGCGTGCCGACCCGCCTTGAGCTGCCCGGACAGGGCGTTCCCGAGACGATCCCGCCGCGCCCACGCGCCGCCCTGCGCGCCACGGTGACCCGCCTCCTGCGCGCCGACGGCGTGCGCGCCTGCACGATCGCCGCCACCGTCGAGGGCGGCCGGGTGCTGCTGGAGGTCCGCGCCGACGACGTGACCGAGACGATCGAGGTGCCGGCATGACCCCGCAGATCCCGCCGTCCTGGGTGCTGCGGCATCCGCACCGGCCGTTCATCGCGCTGCACCTCCCGCTGGCAGCCCAGGTCCCGGTCTACATCGGCATGGGGCTGGAGGGTCCGCCCGGCGACCCCGTGCTGGCGGGCGTGGGCGTCCTGGCGGCCCTGGCGCTCCAGCTCCGGCACAGCCTGGCGGCCTCCCGCGGCGCGCGCCCGGCGGGCTGGCCCTGGACACTGGCGGCGCTCCTGCTGCTGGCGAACCTGCCCCTGTGGTGGCTGGCCACGCAGTGGGAGGCCGTGGCCGTCTTCGCCCTGGCCTCGATCGTCATGCTGCTGCGCGGCCCGGCGCGGGCGGTGGCCGCCGTCGCGCAGGTCCTGCACCCCGCGGCGCTGGAGGTGACGCAGATGGTGCGGGACGGCTCCACCACCGTGCCGCACGCCCTCCTCCTGGCCGTCTACCCCGTGCTCGCCCTCACCGTGTTCGGCGGGGCGCTGGTCGCCGGCGCCCGCCTGGTCCTGCTGCTGGACGAGCTGGAGGCCACCCGGGCCGAGCTGGCCGCTGCGGCAGTCGGCGAGGAACGCGTCCGGGTCTCGCGCGACCTGCACGACCTGCTCGGCCAGAGCCTGTCGGCGATCTCCCTCAAGGGCGACCTGGCGCTGCGGCTGCTCGTCAAGGACGCCGGCGCGGCCCGTGCCGAGATCGAGAGCCTGACGGGCGTGGCCCGCGACGCCCTCAGGGACGTACGCGCGATCACCCGCGACGAGCTGGCCGTGTCGCTGCGCACCGAGATCGACGGCGCGGCGGCCCTGCTCGGCGCGGCCGGCGTCGACACCCGGCTGGACGTGGCCGCGCTGCCGCCCCTGTCCGGCCCCGCCCACGACGCGCTGGCCTGGGCCATCCGCGAGGGCACCACCAACCTGCTGCGCCACAGCGAGGCCGGCACCTGCGCCATCACCGTGGCCCGCGACGGCGGCGCGGTACGGTTGGAGATCGTCAACGACGGAGTGCGCGGCGTCGCGGGCCCGGGTTCGGGGCTCGCCGGGGTCGCCGAACGCGCCCGCGCGGCGTCCGGCTCGTCGTCCACCGCCGTCCACGACGGCCGTTTCCGGTTGTCGGTCGAGGTTCCCGAGGAAGGCCCGTGATCCGCGTACTGATCGCCGAGGACATGCACATGATCCGATCGGCCCTGGTCGCCCTGCTCTCGCTGGAGGACGACATGGAGGTCGTCGCCGAGATCGAGCGCGGCGACGAGGTGCTGGCCGCCGCCCTCCGGGTGCGCCCGGACGTCGCGGTGCTCGACATCGACATGCCGGGACTGGACGGCCTGTCGGCCGCCGAGCAGCTGTCGGAGCGGCTGCCGGGCTGCCGCACGCTCGTGCTCACCGGCCTCAGCCAGCCGGGCAACCTCCTGCGCGCGCTGAAGGTGCACGTGAGGGGGTTCATCGTCAAGGACGCCCCCGCCCAGACCCTGACCGACGGCATCCGGCGCATCGCCCGCGGCGAACGGGTGATCGACCCCGAGCTGGTCGCCGCCGCGCTGGAGACCGGCAGCAGCCCGCTCACCGCCCGGGAGACCGAGGTGCTGCGCGCCGCCGCGTCCGGCATCCGCACCGCGCAGATCGCCACCCAGCTCTCGTTGTCGCAGGCCACCGTGCGCAACTACCTGTCGAACGCGATCAGCAAGGTCGGCGGGCGCAACCGCATCGACGCCATCCGCATCTCCCGCGACGCCGGCTGGCTCTGAGCCGCCAGGGGTGCCTGCGGGGTTCAGACCGCGTAATCCTTGAGCGGGACCGCGTCGTCGGTCTCGTCCGGCATGGGCTCCTCCGACGAGCCGAAGAACCAGCGGGCCGCGGCCCGGCCGTGCCGCTGGTTGCGCTCGACGTACTCGCGCATCCGGTTCTCGTAGGCGGCCAGGCCGGTGACGTGGTCGGGGGCCTCGGCCAGCTCGCCGGCCAGCACGTACGCGCCGATCAGGGCCTGCGAGGTGCCGCGGCCGGAGGTCGGCGCCGCGCAGTAGGCCGCGTCGCCCAGCAGCGTGACCCGGCCGTTCGTCCAGGTGTCCATCACGACCTGGCCCGAGGAGTCGAAGAAGAACTCCTCCGCCTCCCGCATGGCCGCCAGCAGCCGGGGCACCTCCCAGCCCGCTCCGGCGTAGTGCTCGGCCACGAGCCGTTCCTGCTGGGCGCGGTCGCGCCGGTCGTAGGCGAGGCCCTCGGCGGTGAACGACAGGCCGACGCGCAGCTCGCTGTTGCCGTGGGCGGTGAAGGCGAGGGCGCTGCGGCCGGGAGTGTTGTGCATCAGGCCCGCGTCCCGCAGGCCCAGGATGTTGCCGGTGGTGAAGAGCGCGCCGTAGATGCCGAGGTTGCGCACGTAGCGCGACTCGGGGCCGAAGGCGAGCGCGCGCACCTTGGAGTGCAGCCCGTCGGCGCCGACGACCAGGTCGAACGTGCGCGGCGCGGCCTTCTCGAACCGCACCCGGACCTCCGTCGCGTCCTGGTCGAGCGCGGTGATCGTGTCGTCGAACAGGTACTCGGCGAGGTCCCGGGTGGCCTCGTACAGCACGCTCGTGACGTCGGACTTGAGCACCTCCAGTTCGCCGGAGATCGCGGCGGCGGGCAGCACGGCGAGCGCGTCGCCGGCCTCGTCGACCATCGTCATGGCGGTCATCGTGGTCGCGTGCCGGCGCATCTCGGCCAGCAGGCCCATGCGCTCCAGCACGTCCAGCGCCGAGCCGCGGAAGTCGATGGCCGCGCCGCCGCCGCGGGGGGCCGGGGCGCGCTCGACGAGGGTGACCTCGTGGCCGTGACGGTGCAGCCAGTAGGCCAGCGCGGGGCCGGCGACGCTGCCGCCGGAGATCAGGATACGCATTGGAATGTCCTCTTTCGTCGGTGAACGCTCCACACCGTACGCAGATTTGGGCGAACGCGCAAGACGACTGTCTAAGGCGCCCGTGCTAGGCTGCCGGCCATGGGAAATCGGGAAGACCTGCTGGCCGGGGCGCGGCGTTGCCTGGAGGAGAAGGGCTGGGGGCGCACGACCGTCCGCGACATCGCCACGGCGTCCGGCGTGAGCATGGCGGCCATCGGCTACCACTTCGGGTCCCGCGAGGCGCTGCTCAACGCGGCCCTGGTCGCGGCCATGGACGAGTGGGGCCACCAGGTCGGCGCCGCACTGTCGGCCCTGGACGGCGCGGGTGACGCCGACGAGCCGTCCGCCGAGCGCTTCGAGACGATGTGGGCGCAACTGATCGGCTCGATCAACGAGCACCGCACGCTGTGGCTGGCCAACCTGGAGGCGCTGGTCCAGGCGGAGTACTCGCCGGAGCTGCGCGAGCAGCTCGTGGCCGGTCAGCGCGAGGGGCGGCGCGGCATGGCCGCGCAGCTCACCGGCCGGCCGGAGGAGGAGCTCGCCGAGGGCGAGGTGCGCGCCGTCGGCTCGGTGCAGCTCGCGCTGCTGCTGGGCGTGATGGCCCAGTGGCTCAACGACCCGCGGGCCGCCCCCTCGGCCGCCGACGTGCTCGAAGGGCTGCGTGCCATCACCACCCGGTTCGGACTGGCCGGGTAGGGCTGCCGTACGGCGTTCCGGGGTTGGACTTTGCCAAGCATTGAATGACCGTTTAATGTTTTGAACATGCCATCAGGAGGACGGACCTTCGTCGAGGAGAACCGGCGGGCGCAGATCATCGACTGCGCCGTCGAGGCTCTGGCGACGCTGGGCTACCAGCAGGCGTCGATGGCGAAGATCGCCAAGCTCGCCGGCATCACGCCGGGCCTGATCGCGTACTACTTCGGCAGCAAGGACGAGCTGATCGAGGCGGTCGTCGCGCACGCCGCCAAGCTCGCGACCGACCTGATGCTGCCGCGCATCCTGGCGCAGACCTCCGCCACCGACGCACTGCGCGTGTACTTCGAGACGAACCTCGAATTCATGCGCCTGCACCGCAAACCCCTGCTGGCGCTCGTGGAGATCGTCGTCCACGACCGTGACGGGCCCTACGCGGGCCAGCAGGGCAGCGCCATCGCCGACATCGAGAAGCTGCTGGCCTGGGGTCAGCAGACCGGCGAGTTCCGGCGGTTCGAGCTGCGGCCGATGGCGATCGCGATCCGCGGCGCCATCGACGCCGTACCGAGCTACCTGCTGAAGGACCCCGACTACGACGTCAGCGCCCTCGCCGCCGAACTGGCCACCATCTTCACCCTCGCCACCAGGAGAACACCATGACACCGGCGCTGGATATCAGTGGGCTGACCAAGAGATTCGGTGACAAGGTCGCCGTCGACGCGATCGACCTCACCGTCCCCCAGGGTTCCTTCTTCGGACTCGTCGGCCAGAACGGCGCCGGCAAGACCACCACCCTGTCCATGGCCGTCGGCCTGCTGCGTCCCGACGCGGGCGGCGCCCGGATCTTCGGCGAGGACGTCTGGTCGGCTCCGGAGCAGGCCAAGGCCCTGGTCGGCGTGCTGCCCGACGGCATGGCCATGCCCGAACGGCTGACCGGGCGCGAAGTGCTCACCTACCTCGGCCTGCTGCGCGGCCTGCCCAAGGACGAGGTGGCCCGGCGCGCCGACGAGCTGCTGACCGTCCTGGAGCTGGACGGCGCCGAGACGACACTGGTCATCGAGTACTCCACGGGCATGCGCAAGAAGATCGGCCTGGCCACCGCGCTGCTGCACGCCCCCCGGCTGCTCGTGCTGGACGAGCCGTTCGAGGCGGTCGACCCGGTCTCGGCCGCCACGATCAAGCGCATCCTGCGCGGGTTCGTCGCGGGCGGCGGCTCGATCGTGCTGTCCAGCCACGTCATGGCGCTGGTGGAGCAGCTCTGCGACCGGGTCGCGGTGATCGACAAGGGCACGGTGGCGGCGTCCGGCCCCCTGGACGAGGTCCGCGGCGGCCGCTCGCTGGAGGACACCTTCGTCGCCCTCGTCGGCAACGACGACAACGGCGTGAAGGAGCTGTCGTGGCTGTCGCGCTGACCACTCTCACCATGGCCCGGATGAAGGTCGCCATCCTGCGGCACGCCTTCCGGGGCACCCGGGCCCAGACCGCGAGCACGGGCGCCACCCTGGGCTCGCTGCTCGCGGCCGGGACGATCTACCTGGCCTTCACCGACCCCGACCTGCTGGCCGCCGCCTACGCCATCTGGTTGCTGGGCTGGATACTCGGCCCGGTCTTCATGGGCGGCGGCGACGAGACGTTGCGGCCCGAGTACTTCACCATGCTCGGCCTGCCGCCGCGCCGCCTGGCGACCGGGCTGCTGGTGGCGGCCTTCGTCGGCGTCGCGCCGCTGGTCAGCCTGGTCGCGCTGGCCGGCCTGCCGGTCGCGGGCGCGCTGATCGGGCTGCCGAACGCCCTGGTGGCCGTGCCCGCGACGGTGTTGCAACTGGCCGTGTTCGTCCTGCTGTCGAAGCTTGCCGTGGCGGTGGTCGGGCAGGCGCTGCGCACCCGGTCGGGCGCGATCGCCTCGGGCATGCTCAACGGCGCGATCCTGGCGGCGCTCGGGCAGATCTGGATCTTCTTCGTCGCCTTCGGCGAGACCGGCGTGCCCTCCGTCGTCCGGTATCTGCCCTCCGGGTGGGGGCTGCTGGCCGTCCAGGGCGAGTGGTGGGCGCTGGGCGCGCTGGCGCTCCTGACTCTCCTGCTCCTGGGCGCGTGGGCCGTGCTGCTGGGCCGGCGCGCGGGGGCGCGGCAACCCTCCGGGCGGAGCCGGCGCCCGATGACGGCCGCCACCGCCAACGGCGCGATCATCGCCAAGGAGCTGCGCACCTGGTCGCGTGACCTGGTGCGCACCCACCAGCTCACGTTCGCGCTGTCGTACGCCGTCTGCTTCGCCGCCGTCCCGCTGATCGTCGGCTGGAACGGCATGCTGCCGTACGCCGGCCCGATCTTCGTCGTGATGGCCGCCGCCATGGCCGCCAACCAGTACGGCGCCGACGGCACCGCGCTGTGGCTGACCGTGATGACCCCCGGCGCGAGCGACGTGCGCGGCCGGCAGCTCGCCTGGCTCGCGGCGCAGGCGCCGGTGGGGGTCGTGCTGACCGTCGCGTTCACCTCGATCACCGGCGGTCCCTGGCCGCTGGTCCTGGCGCTGCTGGCGGCCCTGCTGGGCGGCGCGGCCGGGCTGGTGCCGCTGATCTCGGTCTACGGGCTCGTCCCCGGCACCGACCCCCACCGCCGCGCGGGCAACCCGCTGCGCACCAGCGAGGACGACAGCGGCCTGACCGGGCTGGCCTACCTGACGCTCGCCCTGGTGCTCGTCACCGGACTGCCCGCGGCGCTGGTCGCGCTGCGGTACGGGTGGGCGGGCGTGGCCGTCGGCGTCCTGACCGGGGCGCTGTGCGCCTGGGGCTTCGGCCTGCTCGCCGAACGCCGCCTGCGCGCCCAGGGCCCCGAGCTGCTGGACCTGATGCGCACCGGCCGCAGGCAGCGGGCGTCCGTGGCGTCCCGCTTCGACCAGCTGTCCACGACGCAGCGCGCGCTCGTCTGGTGGTGCTTCGGCTTCGGCGCCATCCCGCTGGTCCCGCAAGGCATCCTCGCGGCCTTCTTCGTGTCCAGTGACATGCTGCGTCACTCCTGGTTCCTGGCCACCTACATGCCGTCCGGGCTGCGCTACCCGGTCGCCGCCGGGTTCGTCCTGCTCGGCCTGGCGATGTACGGCCTGGGCCTGTGGATCATCAAGCCGCGACCGGCCACCTAGGCTTTGACACCTCCTACGGCTAACCGCTATCTATTGGCTAACCGTTAGGGGGTGAGGCCGTGCAGGACGCGGTGCTGGCGATGCTCGCCAAGGAGCCGTCGCACGGCTACGCCCTGCGCGACCGCCTGCGGCGCAGCCTCGGCCCGCTGGGCGGGTCGATGAACCCCGGCCAGATCTACGTGACCCTGGCCAGGCTGGAGAAGGCCGGGCTCGTCGTCTGCGAACGGGCCGACGGCCTGCCCGAGCGGCCCGACCGCAAGGTCTACGCGCTGACCCCCGACGGCCAGCGGCGGGTGGCCGCCTGGCTGGCCGAGGTGGGCTGGCCGAAACCGGACCTGGCGGAGTTCCATCTCAAGCTCGCCGCCGCCGCGGCGGCCCGGCTCGCCGACCCGGTCGAGCTGGTGGCGGCCCAGCGCCGCGAGCTGCTGCGCCGCCTGCGCGAGGTCCAGCGGGCGGCGCTGGCCGAGCCGCCCGGATCGCCCGCCGGCCTGCTGCTGGAAGGGGTCGTGCTGCGGTTGCAGGCCGACCTGCGCTGGCTCGACGCCTGCGAACGGTCCTGGTCCGGGCGCGACGACGAATTCGAGGGCGCATGAACGCGATACGGGCCCGCGGCCTGGTGAGAACCCACGGTCAAGGGCAGAGCCGGGTCCGCGCGGTGGACGAGGTCGACCTTGAGGTGCCCCAAGGGCAGACGCTGGCGGTGATGGGCCCCAGCGGCTGCGGGAAGTCGACCCTGCTGCACCTGCTGGGCGGCCTGGAACGGCCCACCGGCGGCGAGGTGTGGCTGGCCGGGCGGCGCATCGACACGCTGAGCGAGCGGGCCCTGGCCCGCCTGCGGCGCCGGTCCGTCGGGTTCGTCTTCCAGGCGTTCCACCTGGTGGAGGAGCTGTCGGCGGCCGAGAACGTCGAGCTGCCCGCGTTGCTGGCCGGCCGCTCGCGCCGCCAGGCCAGGCGGCGCGCGGCCCTGCTGCTGGAACGGGTCGGGCTGGCCGCGCGCGCCCGGCACCTGCCCTCGCAGCTGTCCGGCGGCCAGCGGCAGCGGATCGCCGTCGCCCGCGCGCTGGTCAACGAGCCGCTGGTCGTGCTGGCCGACGAGCCCACCGGCAACCTCGACACCGCCGCCACCCTCGACGTGCTGAGGATCTTCGAGGAGCTGCGGGCGGGCGGGCAGACCCTCGTGATCGTCACGCACGACGAGCGGGTGGCGGCCACCGCCGACCGGCTGGTCTCGATGCGCGACGGCATGTTCGTCGACGACACCCACCTGGCCGCCGCCCACCCGCATGGGCTCGGCGGGCTCGGCGGGCTGGTCGGGCTGGAGGGCTGAACGTCATGGGCGCCGTCGTCCTGGTCGCCCGTCTGGTGCTGGCCGACCTGCGCCGGCACCGGGCCCAGGCCCTGATGCTGCTGCTCGCGGTGACCGTGGCCACCGCCACGATGGCCCTGGGCCTGTCCCTGGGCGACGCGAGCCGGTCGATGTACGAGCAGACCCGCGCGGCCACCGCCGGACCGGACGTGGTCGCGCTGTCCGGCGACACGGGTCGCGCGGCGACCTCGGCCCTGGCCGCGCTGGCCGACGACCCCGCCGTGGTCGCCGCCCACGGCCCCTACCGCATCGTCCACGCCGACCTCACCACGCGCGGTTCGACGTCGTCCGGGGTGGTGGTGCACGGCTTCGCCGAGCGGCCCGGCGCGGTCGACCGGCCGCTGGTGACCTCGGGCCGCTGGGTGAGCCCCGGCGGCACCGTCCTGGAACGCGGCTTCGCCACCGCCCTGGGCGTCGGCGTCGGCGACCGCGTCACCATCGCCGGCCGGTCGTACCCGGTCGTCGGGATCGCCGTCACCGCGGCCACCTCGATCTACCCGTGGGCGGCGCAGATCGGCCCCGGCGGCGGACCCAGCGACTCCGGCGGCCTGGCCTGGATGACCCGGTCGGACGCCCGCACGCTGGCCTCCTCCCGGCGGCTCCCGGTGACCACGGCCATCGACCTCAAGCTGCGCGACCCCGCCGCGACCGAGGCGTTCCGCGAGGCCCACCGCGACCCCGACGTCCGGGTCGACTTCCACTCCTGGCAGTTCACGGCCACGCAGGACACCGTCATCCTCAAGGACAGCCGGCCGATCCTGGTGGTCGGGAGCTGGCTGCTCAGCTTCCTGGCCGTCACCGGCGTGGCGGCGCTGGCCGCGGGGCGCGCCGCCGAGCAGACGCGCCGGGCCGGGCTGCTCAAGGCCGTCGGCGCCGGGCCGGGGCTGATCGCCACCGTCCTGCTCACCGAATACCTGGCGCTGGCGCTGGCCGGCGACGCGCTGGGGCTGATGATCGCCCGCCTCGCCGCGCCCGGCCTGGCCAGCCCCACGGCCAGCCGGATCGGCGACGCGGCCGAGCTCGGCGGCGCTCCCGTCGTCACCGCGACCGTCCTCGCCGTGGCGGTGGCGGTGCTGTCCACGCTGCGTCCCACGTTGCGAGCCATGCGGACGGCGACCGTCACGGCGCTGTCCGCGACCGCGCGCCCGCCGCGTCACCGGCCCTGGCTCACCGCGCTGTCGGCGCTGCTGCCCACGCCGCTCCTGCTCGGCCTGCGGCTGACCGCCCGCAGGCCCGGCCGGGCCGTGCTCCAGGCGTGCTCCACCGCCACCACGATGATCGCGGTCGTCGCCCTGCTGACCCTGCACGTCCAGCCCGAGCGGGGCTACGGCCTGGACGGCTCCTCCGTCCTGCCCAACCTGCGCGGCGAGCAGGACCGCCGGCTGATGCTCGCCGTCACCGTCCTGCTGATCGCCCTCGCCGTCGTCAACACCATCACGCTCACCTGGACCACGGCCATGGAGGCCCGCGCCAACCTGGCCGTCGCGCGCACGCTCGGCGCCACCCCCGGGCAGGTCGCCGCGGGGCTGTCCGCCGCCCAGCTCCTGCCCAGCCTGCCCGGCGCCGTCGCCGGCATCCCCCTGGGGCTGGGCCTGCTCTCGCTCTTCGCCGCCGGGAACTCGGTGCCGGCCCCCTCCTCCTGGCTGGTCGGCGCCGCGTTCGCCACCATCCTGGCGACCATGGCGTGCACCGCCCTGCCCGCGCGGCTGGCCGCCCGCCGGCCCGTGGCCCAGGCTCTCAGCGCCGAGACGGCGTGAGGCCACGGGAATCCCGGTGGACGGGTTCCGTGATCTTGGATTAGGGTGGGGCGCATGTCCGGTCCCGAGGCGTCAAGACTCTAGCCACCGATCGTCGGTGGCTTCTCGTGATGTCGAACGGCAGCGCCGTCGCTGAGACCGCGCGCCCTCCCGTCACCGGATCACCTTCGCACGGACCGATTCCTCCCGGGCGTTCCGCCACCGTCGTGGCGTCGAACCCGGGCCTCTCCCCTTCGCGGTAGCGCCCGCGCCCTGCTGTGCCGCCGGCGCGCCGCGTTCCTTCGTGCAGCTCTTGGAGTTCCGCTCGTGCCTTTCGCCATCTACGTTCTCGGGCTGGCCGTGTTCGCCCAGGGAACATCGGAGTTCATGCTGTCCGGGCTGGTCCCGGCCATCGCCGCCGACCTGGGCGTGTCCGTCCCGGCCGCCGGCGCGCTGACGTCCGCGTTCGCCGCGGGCATGGTCGTCGGGGCGCCGCTCATGGCGCTGCTCAGCCTGCGCCGGCCGCGCCGGCAGTCCCTGCTCGTCTTCCTCGTCGCGTTCGTGCTCGTGCACGTCGTGGGCGCGCTCACCGATGACTTCGCCGTGCTGCTGGTCACCCGTGTCCTCGGGGCGCTGGCCAACGCCGGTTTCCTCGCCGTGGGCCTGGCCACGGCGGCCGGCATGGTCGCGCCGGACGCCAAGGGGCGGGCCACGTCCGTCCTGGTCGGCGGGATCACGCTGGCGTGCGTTGCCGGGGTGCCCGCCGGGGCCGTGCTCGGCCAGGCGTTCGGCTGGCGGTCGGCGTTCTGGGCGGTGGCCCTGATCTCGCTGCCGGCCGTCCTCGCCGTCGTGCGGTCGGTGCCGGGCGGCGGGCAGGAGACGGCCCGCCCCCGCGCCCGGCAGGAGCTGCGCGCGCTGCGCGAGCCGCGCCTGGCGGTCGCGCTGACGCTCGGCGCGCTGGTCAACGCCGCCACCTTCTGCACCTTCACCTTCCTGTCGCCGCTGGTCACCGAGGTGAGCGGGTTCTCGGAGGGGTGGGTTCCGGTGCTGCTGGCGCTGTTCGGGCTGGGGTCGTTCGCCGGGGTGACCGCCGCCGGCCGCTTGTCCGACACTCGCCCGGCGCTGGTCCTCGTCGCGGGCGGGCTCGCCCTTCCGGTCGGTTGGGCGCTCTTCGCGTACGCGGCGGGCCATCCGGTCGCGGTGTTCGTGCTCGTCTTCGTCCAGGGGGCGCTGTCCTTCGCGGTCGGCTCGACCCTGATCGCCCGCGTCCTGTATGCGGCGGCCGCAGCGCCCTCGCTCGGCGGTTCCTTCGCCACCGCCGCGCTCAACGTCGGGGCCACCGCCGGCCCGGCCCTCGGCGGCGCGGCCATCGCCGCCGGGCTCGGCTACCGGTCCGCGCTGTGGGTCAGCGCGCTGCTGGTGGTCGCGGCCCTGGCCGTGGCGGCCCTGGCCCACAGGTCGTCCGCGAGCGTCACGCCCCGCTGAGCGAGAGGGGAAGATGGTCCGGCGGCAGTGACGGACGCGGTCGCCGGGTGTGCTCTCGTGGATGCCAGGGCACACCCGGCGATCAGGCCGCTGTTGCATGGCCTGACCGGGCTTCAGGGTGGAATATGCGGAAGGTAGGGTGTGGGCTTGTGACGACGTTTCGGATCAGCGAGGCCGCGGCGCTGCTCGGGGTCAGCTCCGACACCGTCCGCCGGTGGGTCGACGCGGGCCGGCTGGCGGCCGGGCGCGACGAGCACGGCCACCGGCGGGTCGACGGCGCCGATCTGGCGGCCTTCGCCCGTTCGCAGATCGAGGCCGACGGCGAGGGCGGGCGCTCCTCGGCGCGCAACCGCTTCCGCGGGATCGTGACCGAGGTGATCCGCGACGCGGTGATGGCCCAGGTGGAGATCGCCGCCGGGCCGTTCCGGGTGGTGTCGCTGATGAGCCGCCAGGCGGCCGACGAGCTGGGCCTGGAGGTGGGGGTGGTGGCGGTCGCCGTGATCAAGTCCACCAACGTCGTCGTGGAGATCCCCGGCCACGAACGCGTGGCCACTCAGGTGTGAGGAGCCCCCTTGAAGTTCAGGCGTCTTTCCCGATGGGCGATCGCCCTGCCCGTCGCGGTCACGCTGGCGGGCCTGGCCGGCTGCGGCTCCGGCACGCCGGCCACGTCCACCTCCTCGGCCCCCGCGTCGTCGGCGGGCGGCGGAGAGCTGACGGTGTTCGCGGCGGCGTCGCTGACCGGCACGTTCACCGAGCTCGGCAGGAGCTTCGAGAGCGCCCATCCGGGCACGACGGTGAAGTTCAACTTCGGCTCCAGCGCCACCTTGGCCCAGCAGATCGTCCAGGGCGCCCCGGCCGACGTGTTCGCCGCGGCCAGCCCCGCCACCATGAAGACGGTCACCGACGCCTCCCTGGCGGGCGCGCCGACCACCTTCGTCCGCAACAAGTTGCAGATCGCGGTGCCGGCCGACAACCCGGCCAAGGTCGACGAGCTGAAGGACCTGGCCGACCCTGAGGTGAAGGTGGCGCTCTGCGCCGAGCAGGTGCCGTGCGGCGCCGCCGCCGTCAAGGCGCTCGGCGCGGCCGGCCTCACGGTCAAGCCGGTGACCCTGGAGCAGGACGTCAAGGCCACGCTCACCAAGGTGCAGCTGGGCGAGGTGGACGCCGCCCTGGTCTACCGGACCGACGTGATCGCCTCCGGCGGCAAGGTGACCGGCATCGACTTCCCCGAGGCCGGCCAGGCGATCAACGACTACCCGATCGCCGCCCTGACCAAGGCGCCGGCCGCCGACCTGGCCAAGCAGTTCGTCGACCTGGTGCTGTCCCCGCAGGGCAAGGACGTGCTGACCAAGGCCGGTTTCGAGGCCCCGTGACCTCTTCGTCCGGACGGCCCGTGGCGGACCCGCATGGCAAGCCCGCCACCGGCCGCGAGATCGCCGGGCGGGCGCCGTGGATGCTGGTCGTGCCCGCGCTGGCGGGGCTGGCGTTCCTGGTGCTGCCGCTGGCCGGGCTGCTGATCCGGGCCCCCTGGTCCACGCTGCTCCAGCGGCTGGCCGAGCCGCAGGTGCTGGAGGCGCTGCGGCTCTCGCTGGTCTGCGCCACCGTCGCCACGGCCTTCTGCCTGCTGCTCGGCGTGCCGCTGGCCTGGTTGCTGGGCCGGGTGTCGTTCCCGGGGCGGCGGCTGGTGCGCGCGCTGGTCACCGTGCCGCTGGTGCTGCCGCCGGTGGTCGGCGGGGTGGCGCTGCTGCTGGTGCTGGGCCGGCGCGGCCTGGCCGGGCAGTGGCTGGAGTCCGCCTTCGGCATCTCGCTGCCGTTCACGACGGCGGGGGTGATCGTGGCCGAGGCGTTCGTCGCGATGCCCTTCCTGGTGATCAGCGTGGAGGGCGCCCTGCGCGGCGCCGACCAGCGTTTCGAGGAGGCCGCCGCGACGCTCGGCGCCTCCCGCTGGACGGTGTTCCGGCGGGTGACGCTGCCCATGGTCATGCCGGGCGTGGTGGCCGGGGCCGTGTTGTGCTGGGCGCGGGCGCTGGGCGAGTTCGGGGCGACGATCACGTTCGCCGGCAACTTCCCCGGCACGACCCGGACGATGCCGCTGGCCGTCTACCTGGCGCTGGAGACCGAGCCGGAGGCGGCGATCGTGCTCAGCCTGGTGCTGCTGGCCGTCTCGGTGGTCATCCTGGCGAGCCTGCGCGACCGGTGGGTGAGCACGCCATGACCCTCGACGCCCATCTGGTCGTCACCCGGCCCGCCTTCACCCTCGACGTCGCGTTGCGGGTCGCCGCCGGGGAGGTGGTGGCGCTGCTCGGCCCCAATGGCGCGGGCAAGACCACCGCCCTGCGCGCCCTGGCCGGGCTCACCCCGATGACCGCCGGGCACATCGGCCTGCGCGGCGCGCCGCTGCACACGCTGCCCGCCGAGGACCGTCCGATCGGCATGGTCTTCCAGGACTACCTGCTCTTCCCGCACCTGTCGGCGCTCGACAACGTCGCCTTCGGGCCGCGCTGCCAGGGCGTGCCCAAGGCCGAGGCCCGCCGGATCGCCGCCGCCCTGCTGGAGCGCGTCGGCCTGGCCGCCCACGCCGCCGCCAGGCCCCGGCGGCTGTCGGGCGGCCAGGCGCAGCGGGTCGCGCTCGCCCGCGCGCTGGCCGTACGGCCCGAGCTGCTGCTGCTGGACGAGCCCCTGGCCGCGCTCGACGCCCACACCCGGCTGGAGATCCGCTCCCAGCTCCGCCGCCACCTGGCCGACTTCGACGGCGCGACCGTGCTGGTCACCCACGACCCCCTCGACGCGATGGTGCTGGCCGACCGGCTGATCGTCATCGAGGGCGGCGCGGTCGTCCAGGAGGGCTCGCCGGCCGAGGTCGCCCGCCATCCGCGCACCGACTACGTGGCCCGCCTGGTCGGGCTCAACCTGTATCGCGGCGTGGCCGACGGCGCCGGGGTCAAGGTCGGCGAGGTGCTGCTGCACGCGTCCGAGGAGCTGGACGGGCCCGCGTTCGTGGCGTTCCCGCCCGCCGCCGTGGCGCTGTACCGCAGCCGTCCCGACGGCAGCCCGCGCAATCTCTGGCAGGCCCGGATCGAGGGTCTCGAACGGCACGGCGACAACGTGCGCGTGCACCTCGACGGCCCCCTCACCGCCTTCGCCGACATCACCCCCGCCGCCGTCGCCGACCTCGACCTGACCCCCGGCCAGCGGATCTGGGCCTCGGTCAAGGCCACCGAGACGCACGCCTACCCCGCATGAGCGAGCTCCCGCCGTACGTCGGGCTACGCACGGTGCTCCCATAGTCGGTCGTCCACGCAGACCCTGATGCCGGTGACGCCGCTGACGTGCCGGCCGCCGCACCGGTCGCCCGGCATCACCAGGTGCGGCCCCTGGTCGTCGAGGGGCCGGCAGTCCATGCCGACGGCCAGCATCGCCGGCGTGTTGCCGAACTCGGGGTCGAGTTCGCCCCACGACAACACCGCGCGGTGGCCGTCGCGGCCCAGCACCGAGACCAGGAAGCGCAGCCGGCTCTTGCGCTCGTCGGGGTCGAACAGCGGCCCGGCCGCCTGGAGCACGTCGATGAGAAGCGGCCCGGCGAAGTAGTGGCGCCGCGGTCCGGAGCTGCGGCACTCGAAGCTGACGGTGGTCTCGCGCTGCGGCATCGACCGGAGAGCGGTCATGCTCAGCCGGGCCGGCAGGCGCACCTCGCCGGTCAACAGGACCTCACTACGCGTCTCCAGCGACGTGGGCTCCACCGCCCGCCTCCTGTCCGAAAGGTCCGACTGTCCGGGCCATGCCCGCCGCGGCCCGGACGCACACTTACCTGCGAGGCCAAAACCCTGTAGCCCTCGCAGATGCCATGCCGGATGACCGAAAGTCCTTGTTTCCTCAGGCGTCGTGCCCGTCCGGCGACGGCTCGGCGTAGGTGATCTCCTCGACGGCGGCCACGTCGGCGAAGCCCGCGATCGTCAGGACGGGTTCGAGCAGCGGGTTGGCGACCAGCCGGATCCGCGGGGCGTGCGTGAACAGGACGCTCAGGCCCGCGCTGTCCAGATACTCCACCCCGCGCAGGTCGACGAGCACCATGCTCTCGCCGGTCCTGATCAGCGCCTCCTCCAGGGCCCCGGCGTTGCTCATGTCGATCTCACCGGTGGCGGCGACGACCAGCGTGCCGTCGGGACGCGTCGAGGCCGCCAGGGTCAGAGGGGTGGTCATGAGCTGATCCTCGCATGCATGTCGACGGTGGTGCCGGCCGCGCCGGAGTTGATGGTGACCTCGTTCATCAGGGCGCGCATGAGCGCCACCCCCCGGCCCCGATGCAGGCTCGCCTCGGGCTCCGGAGGCTTCCAGCGGCCGGAGTCGGCGACGATGAGGCGCAGGTCGCCGGGGGTCGCGACGGCCCGCAGGCGGATCGTCGCGCCGGGGGCGTCGCGGTGGCCGTGCTCGATCGCGTTGGCGCACGCCTCCCCCGCCGCCACCAGCACGTTCTGCACCTGCGAAGGGGCGAGCTGGCAGCGGGCCAGCCACTCCCGCAGGGCCGAGCGGACGGGGGCGAGCTGGCTGGACTCGGCGGGGAAGTCCACCTCCAGCGGGGCGGGCTGGCGGTAGAGCAGCAGCGCGACGTCGTCGTTGAAGCCGCCGTCGGGGGCGAGGGAGGACATGACGGCGCCGGCCAGCTCCTCCAGCGGGGTGGACCGCCCGACCTGGACGGCGGTGCTGGCCTCGCCGATGCCGTCGGTCAGCGGACGCCGCCGCCGCTCGACCAGCCCGTCGGTGTAGAGCAGGAGCGTGGACCGGGGCGGCATGGTGCAGCCGGCCTCCGTGCGCCCGCGCGCGGACCGTACGGCCAGCGGGGTCGAACGGCCGCCCTCCAGCAGCGCGGTCGTGCCGTCGGCGTGGGCCAGGATGCCGGGGGGATGCCCGGCGCTGGCGTAGACGAGGTCGCCGGTGGCGGCGTCCAGGACGCCGCAGAAGACGGTGGTGCACCTGGCGCCCGGGATGAGGGCGGCGAACCGGTCGAGCGCGGTGAGCACCTGGGCGGGCCCGGCGTCCTGGAGCAGCAGGGCCCGGCAGGCGCTGCGCAGCTGTCCCATGACGGCCGCGGCCCCCAGCCCGCGCCCCACGCAGTCGCCGACGACGATCCCGATGCGCTCCTCGGACAGCGGCACGATGTCGTACCAGTCGCCGCCGACCTCCAGCGGGCGGGTGGCCGGCTCGTAGCGCACGGCGAAGCCGCTGGGCAGCCGGGACGGCCCGAGGATGGCGCGCTGGAGCGCCACGGCCGCCTCCCGCTGCTGGTCGAGGTGGTGCACCCGGTGCAGGCCTTGGCCCAGGTGTCCGGCCAGCAGCGCCAGCAGGGTCTGGTCCTCGTGGGTGAACGGCCGGTTCTGGCCCAGGTCGATCCAGACGGCCAGCAGGCCCTTGGGATGTTCCAGCGTGATGCCGGCGCCGTCGGCCTCGGAGGCGACCGCCCGCAGGGGCGGCTGCCCGCGCAGGCCCGCGAGCCGGGCGCGCACCTGCTCCGGCAGGTCCCGCCAGCCGGGGCCGGACGGTGCGGCGACCGGGTCGCGGGCGCCGTCCTCGTCCCAGACGACGGCCGTGACCTGGCGGGCGTGCCAGACCTCCTGGAGCGCGTCCAGCCCGCCGGCCAGGGCGTCGTTCAGGTTGTCGGCCTGCGAGACCCGCAGGCTGAGCGCGGCCAGCGCGCTCTCGCGCTGCACGAGGTAGTGCTCGGCGGTCACGTCGCGCATGGTGCCCACGACGCGGCGGCGGCGGGTGTCGGGGTCGGTGACCGCGTTGAACGTGACGGCGACCCACACCTGGTGCCCGTCGCGGTGGGTGAGGGGGATGACCGCGCTGCCCCTGCCGTCGCCGACGAGCCGGTCGAACACCGCGGCGACCTGGGCGTGGGCCTGCGGGGCGCTCTCCTCCTCCGGCCACCACGGGTGCCGGGGCGTGTAGGGCAGACCCCCGGGGCCGTAGCCGAGGATGTCGGTGAACGCGGAGTTGATCTCGATCACCGCGCCGTCCGCGTCGGTGACGAAGAACGCCTCCTGCAAGGAGTCGATCATGGCGTTGCGCCAGCGGGTGTGGTGGTTGCGCAACCGCGCCAGCTCCACGTTGGCCCGCGCCCGCGCCAGCAGCTCGGCGGCCGAGAACGGCTTGACCAGGTAGTCGTCCGCGCCCGCCTCCAGGCCCTCGATCGAGGCCTCCTGCCCGGCACGGGCCGACAGCAGCAGCACGGGCACCCCCGCGGTGCGCGGATCGGCCCGCAGCGCCGCGACCAGGGCCAGGCCGTCCAGGCGCGGCATCATCACGTCGCTGACCACGAGGTCGGGCTCGTCGGCGTGCACGGCGTCCAGCGCCTGGAGTCCGTCGCCGACGGCGGTGACCTGGTAACCGGCGCCCTTGAGCAGCCGGACGAGGTACTCGCGCATGTCCCTGTTGTCGTCGGCGATCAGCACCCGGGCCGGCGTGCCGTCGCTCAGCCCCGGCGGGCCGCCGCCGTCCGCCGAGACGTCGGAGGAGGACGTCCCGGCGGCGGTGTCGTCCTCGGGCAGCCAGCGCAGCGCCTCCTGCACGAACGGCTCGGCGCCGGCCGAGACCGCGTCCGCCGGGCGGGCCGGGATCAGGCTGCCGGGCGGAAGATGGCCGGCGCCGAACGGCAGCCGGATGGTGAAGGTCGTGCCCTCGTCCTCGGCGCTCTCGGCGGTGATGGTGCCGCCGTGCAGGCCGACCAGCTCCTGGACGAGGGCCAGCCCGATGCCGCTGCCCTCGTTGGAGCGCGAGCGGGCGCTCTCGATCCGGTGGAACCGTTCGAACAGGCGCGGCAGCTCCTCGGCCGGGACGCCGATGCCCGTGTCGGAGACGGTCACCACGGCCCCGCCGTCCCGCACGCCCACCCGGACGGCGATCGAGCCCTCGAAGGTGAACTTCAGCGCGTTGCTGAGCAGGTTGAGCACGACCTTCTCCCACATGGTCCGGTCGACGTAGACCGGCTCGTCCAGCGGCGGGCAGTCCACCTCGAACGACAGACCGGCCTTGTCGACCGCCGAGCGGAAGACGCTGGCCAGGTCGGCGGTCACCACCGCCAGGTCGACCGGCTCGTAGCGGGCCTGCATGCGGCCGGCCTCGATCCGGGAGAAGTCGAGCAGCGTGTTGACCAGCCGGCCCAGCCGCAGGGCGTTGCGGTGGACGACCTCCAGGTCCTGGCGCACCTCGGGAGCCGCGCCGGTCAGCGTGTTCCGCAACTCCTGCACCGGGCCCATGATCAGGGTGAGCGGCGTGCGGAACTCGTGGCTGATGTTGGAGAAGAAGACGGTCTTGGCCCGGTCGAGCTCGGCCAGCTCCTCGGCCCGCCGCTGCTGCGCCTGGTAGCTGCGGGCCGAGGAGATGCCGGTGGCGACGTGCCCGGCGGCCAGCTCGATGAACCCGCGGTAGGCGTCGTCCAGGGAGCGATAGCGGTTGAGCGCGGCCACCAGGAACCCGTACGGCATGCCGCCCTGTTGCAGCAGCGGCACCACCAGCGCCCGCGTGGGCGGCTCCGGCCAGTTCCCCGGCGGCAGCGCGGTGTACGGGGCCGCGTCGAGCGCCACGAGCGCCGCCTCGCCGCGGGCCGGGGCCTGCGCCGGCCACACCGCCTCAGGGTCGCCGGGCGTGACGGTGTCCGGGGCGGCCGGATGCCCGGCGGGCAGCCCCGTCGCCCCGGCCAGCCGCGCCCGGCCGTCGCCGTCGAACAGGTAGGTCAGGGTGAAGGGGAGGTCCTGGAGGTTGCGGCCGAGCTGGCGGCAGGCGAAGGTCAGCATCTCCTGCTCGGTGCGCACCACGCTGGGGTCGGAGCCGAGGTCGCGCAGGGTGGCCATGCGGCGTTCGCCGATGACCCGCTCGGTCTCCTCGCTGACCACGCAGAGCATGCCGACCACCGAGCCGTTGTCGTCGCGCAGCGGGCTGTAGGAGAAGGTGTGGTACGTCTCCTCCGGGTAGCCGGCCCGCTCCAGGAACAGCAGCAGCGCCTCGTCCCAGGTGGCCTTCCCGGTGGACAGGACGGCGTCGATCCGCGGGCCGATGTCCTCCCAGATCTCCGCCCACACCACGCCGGCCGGCCGGCCCAGCGCCCATGGGTACTTCTGGCCCAGCGTGTCGCGGCGGTAGGCGGCGTTGCAGAAGAACGTCAGCTCCGGCCCCCACGCCATCCACATGGAGAACCGGGACGACAGCAGGATGCTCACCGCGGTCTTGAGGCTCTGCGGCCACTGCTCCGGGCGGCCCAGCGGGGTCGCCTCCCAGTCGACCTCGGCCAGGTCGCGGCCGACCTCGTCGTCCACGGTGAAGATCCCGGCCCCGGCCGCCGGTCCCGGCTCACCGTGGTGGTCGCCTGTCATCCGGGTCCCCCTTCGGTTCGACTGCGAGTGCGCCACGTGCTCTGCCCGCGATGGCGCCTTCGATGCGGTGGACCGGCAGGTCAGGCGTCACCTCGACCGTAGGTAGAATAGGCCAGACCACTCCGGGGGTCGGGCCTCCGCCCCTGCTCGGCGCATGCGCCGGCGGAGCGAGCGGAAGGAGCCGGACGTCAGCGCCGCTGTGCTCGCCCTGTCCGTCCCCGCCCGCTCGACGGGCGTCTCTCCCGAGGAGCCCCAGTGCAGCACGACCACGGTCTGAGCATCGCCACCCGGCCGCCCTCCGGCCGCATCCGCATCCTGGAGGTGGCCGGCGACCTCGACCACCACACCTCCCCCCGCCTGCGCGAGGCCCTCGACGAGCTCGGCCTCGCGCCGGGCGACGGCCTGGTGATCGAGATGTCGGGGCTGCGGTTCTGCGACTCCACCGGCATCTCCGTGCTGGTCGGCGCGCACCAGCGGGCCCAGGAGGCGGACGCCGGCCTGACGCTGGCCGGGCTCAGCGCCGACATCGAGCACGCGTTCAAGATCATGGGGTTGACCCGCCTGCTCTCCTTCCACGAGAACGCCGACCAGGCCATCGCCGCCCTGCGGTGAGGCGAAGGCGTCAGCTGGTCGCCCGCCAGGTGAGCGAGAGCCCGGTGGCGGCGCGTTCGGTCCGGATCTCCATCATGGTGCCCAGGATGGTGGCATGGTCGGACACGACAGGAACGCCGTCCGGCAGGTAGGTGATCCGGGTGCTGACCAGCACGGCACTGCCTTCGGGCTCGTGCAGGCGGCGCGCGGCGGCCGGGTCGAGCAGTCCGGGCCGGACCACCTCCGACGCCCGCGCGACCGCCACCCCGGCGTCGGCGAGCGCGGTGTAGAGGGAGACGGCGGTGAAGTCGCGGTCGCGGATCTGGTCGGCCATCGGCCTGCGCACCCAGGACACCTGGTGGACGGCGGGACGCCCGGCGAACTCCCGGACCCGCTCCAGCCGCAGGGCCGTCTCGCCGGGCGGCAGCCGCAGCTCGGCGGCGATCCGGTCGGGAGCCCGGCGCATCGCCCGCCCGGCCACCACGGTACGCACGTCATGACCCTGTTCCCGCAGGTCGTCGGCCAGGCTGCGGAGCGAGCCGAGCTGGTAGGCCAGGTGCGGCGGAGCCACGTACGTGCCCTTGCCGGGCCGCTGCACGATCAGCCGCTCGTCGCTGAGCTCGCGCAACGCCTGGCGCAGCGTCATGAGAGTGACCCCGTACGAGGCGCTCAGCTCCCGTTGCGGAGGAAGCGCCTGGCCGGGGGCGTAATGGCCCGACCGGATCTTCGCGGCGAGGTCGGCGGCGATGGCGCGGTATCTCGCCTCGTGCCCGGCATCGGGGGTCATCGTGGTGCGTCACTCCTGGTCGAGGGCCCTCCGCAGGGTCGCGAGGAAGGCCCGCAGGTCGTCCGGCCCCGCTCCGTCGAGCACCCGCCGCATGACCGCGGCGCCGACCACCACTCCGTCGGCGTGCCGGCCGGCCTCCCGCGCCTGGTCAGGCGTGGAAATGCCAAATCCTAGCAAGATCGGCCGGTCGGTGTGGCGTCTGAGCCGCGCGGTGAGCTCGGCCGCCGAGCCGGCCAGGGTGGCCCGCTCGCCGGTGGTGCCCATCACCGACACCGCGTAGACGAATCCGCGGCTGCGGCGCGCGATCTCGGCCAGCCTCGGCTCCGGCGTCGCCGGGGAGGCCAGCAGGACCAGGTCGACCCCGGCGGCGGCGGCCACGTCGGCCAGCTCGTCGGCCTCGTGCACCGGCAGGTCGGGCACGATCAGGCCGTCGACGCCGGCCCGGCGCAGCGCCGCGCAGAACGCCTCGGGACCGTCGTGCAGCACCAGGTTGTAGTAGGTGCTGGCGACCAGCGGCACGCCCAGGTCCCGGACCTCGGCCAGGTCGGCGAGGATCCGGCGGGTGCTCGCCCCCCGGGCCAGCGCCGTCTCGCTCGCCTGCTGGACGGTGACGCCGTCGAGCGTGGGGTCGGAGAAGGGCAGGCCGACCTCGACGGCGTCCGCGCCGGCTGCGGCGAACGCCCGCAGGTACTGCGTCCAGCCGGGCGTGACGCCCCCGGTGACGTACGGCATGAGCAGGGCGCGGCCGGTGTCGCGGCGGGCACGCAGGTGGCGTTCGACCGCGCCGGGGGTCAGGATGTCCGTCACAGCAGCTCCTTCAGGGTGGAGATGTCCTTGTCGCCCCGGCCGGACAGCGTCATCAGCACGGTCGACCCCGCGGGCAGTTCGCCGCCGGCCTCGCGGATCACCCAGGCCAGGGCGTGCGCCGATTCCAGCGCCGGGACGATGCCCTCGGTGCGCGCCAGCCGCAGCGCCGCGGCGACGGCCTCCTCGTCGGTCACCGTCACGTACCGGGCCCGGCCTAGCTCGCGCAGGTGGGCGTGCTCCGGGCCGACGCCCGGGTAGTCGAGCCCGGCGGCGATGGAGTGCGCCTCGACGATCTGCCCGTCCTCGTCCTGGAGGAACAGCGAGCGGCAGCCGTGCAGGACGCCGAGACTGCCGAGGGTGGCCCCGGCGCCGCCCTCCGCCTCGACGCCGACGAAGCGCGCCGGGGTGTCGGCGAATCCGGCGAACGTGCCGGCCGCGTTGGAGCCGCCGCCGACGCACGCGACGACGTGGTCCGGCACGCCGGTCCGCAGCTCGGCGGCGAACTGCGCGCGGGCCTCGTCACCGATGACCCGCTGGAACTCCCTGACCATCCACGGGTAGGGGTCGGGCCCGATGACCGAGCCGACGCAGTAGTGGGAGTCGCCGGTGGCGCCGACCCAGTGGCGCATGGCCTCGCTGGTGGCGTCCTTGAGCGTGCGGCTGCCGGTGCTGACGGGGACCACCTCGGCGCCCAGCATGCGCATGCGGAAGACGTTCAGGCTCTGCCGTTCGATGTCGCGTTCGCCCATGAAGACGGTGGCCTCCAGGCCGAGCAGCGCGGCGGCGGTCGCGGTGGCCACCCCGTGCTGGCCCGCCCCCGTCTCGGCGATGAGCCTGCGCCGTCCCATCCGCTGGGCGAGCAGGGCCTGGCCCAGCACATTGTTGATCTTGTGGGAGCCGGTGTGGGTGAGGTCCTCGCGCTTGAGGAGGAGTCGCACGCCCAGCTCCTGCGACAGCCGGCGGGCCGGGGTCAGCGGGGTCGGCCGTCCGGCGTGCAGGGCGAGCAGTTCGGCCAGGGCGCCTCGGAAGCCGGGATCGGCCCACGCCTCCCGGAACGCCTCGTCCACCTCGCGGCACGCCTCCACCAGGGACTCCGGGGCGTACCGGCCGCCGTACTCGCCGAACCGGCCCCGGGCGCCGGGCTCGCCCATCAGGCCGTCCGCCGGGACGGGCGCACGCCATGGCGACAGATTGGGCATCACACTCACCTCGTTCTATAACTCTTGGAAGAGTTCTATAACAGTGAGTGTGACATGGGCGGGGTGCGCCGCGCCACCCCGGCCCCGCCCGCCAAGGCGTCGGGTCACGCCGGGCGGGCGGCGTCGAGGAGGCGGGCGCCGAGGTCGCGGACGTGCGCGACGAGCTCCGGCGGTTCGTGCACCTCGAACGGGACGCCGAGCTGCCCCACCCACATCACCAGCTCGTCCAGGGAGTTCGAGCCGGCGGACAGCACGCAGGAGCCGTCGTCGGCCGGCTCGATCACCGCCATGGTCGGCGGCATCCGGGCGGCGACGACGTCGGCCGGAGCCCGCACCGTGAACCGCCCCCGGTAACGGTAGGGATCGACGGAGATCCGCTCGGAGACGTAACGGGCGAGGTCGGGGCCGGGCGGCTCGCGGGGCGTGAAGCGCGGCCCGTTCGGGGTGCGCAGCCGCATCCGGTCGACGCGGAAGGTGCGCCAGTCGCCCCGGCCGGTGTCCCAGGCCACCAGGTACCAGCGGCGACCGGAGTTGACCAGCCGGTACGGCTCCGCGCCCCGGCGATCCCGCGCGCCGTCGTGGGAGCGGTAGTCGAACCGCAGGCTCTCCCGGTGGCGGACCGCCGCGGCGATCGCCGTGAGCACGCCCGGGTCCACGGCCTCCGCCGCCCCCGTCAGCGGGACCGTGACCGAGCGCAGGTCGCCGACGCGACTCCGGAGCCGGGACGGAAGCACCTGTTCGAGCTTGGCCAAAGCGCGCACCGACGTCTCCTGGATCCCCGTCACGCCGGAGACCGCCGCCGTGCCGAGCCCGATGGCGACCGCCACCGCCTCGTCGTCGTCGAGCAGCAGCGGCGGGAGCCCCGCCCCGGCGCCGAGCCGGTAGCCGGCCGTGCCCGGGGTGGCCTCCACGACGTAGCCGAGCTCGCGCAGCCGGTCGACGTCGCGGCGGATCGTACGGTGCGAGACGCCGAGCCGTTCGGCCAGCTCACCGCCCGACCACTCCCTGGGGGCCTGCAACAGCGACAACAAGCGCAACAATCGTGCCGACGTCTCCAGCATGCCGTCCATGCTAGGACCAGAACTGTCCTAACCGGCCCCTAACGTGCAGGACATGAACGACGACCCGCGCATTCACCCCTTCCGCATCGACGTCCCGCAGGCCGAGCTCGACGACCTGCGCGCCCGCCTGGCGGCGACCCGCTGGCCGGACGAGCTGCCCGGCGTGGGCTGGTCCTACGGCGTCCCGGTCGGGCATGCCAGGAAGCTGGCCGAGTACTGGCGCACCACGTACGACTGGCGGGCCGCCGAGGAGCGGCTGAACGCCTTCGACCAGTTCACCACCCACATCGACGGCCAGAACGTGCACTTCCTGCACGTCCGCTCGCCCGAGCCCGGCGCGCTGCCGTTGATCGTCACGCACGGCTGGCCGGGCTCGGTCGCCGAGTTCATGGACGTCATCGGCCCGCTCGCCGACCCGGCGGCGCACGGCGGCGACCCGTCCGACGCCTTCCACGTCGTCGTCCCGTCGATCCCCGGGTTCGGCTTCTCCGGCCCCACCACCGAGACCGGCTGGGACCTGGAACGGGTCGCGCGGGCCTGGGCGGTGCTGATGGACCGGCTCGGCTACCACCGCTACGGCGCGCAGGGCGGCGACAGCGGCTCGGTGATCTCGCCGATGCTCGGCCGCGCCGCGCCAGGGAACGTCGTCGGCGTGCACGTCAACGGCGCGCTCGGATTCCCTTCCGGCGACCCGGCCGAGTTCCAGGGGCTCACCCCTGACGAGCTCGCCCGTCTGGGCCAGTACCAGGACCAGGACCGGGCCGGTTACGCCATCCTCCAGGCGACCCGGCCGCAGACCCTCGCGTTCGGCCTGCACGACTCCCCCGCCGCCCAGCTGGCGTGGATCGTGGAGAAGTTCAAGGAATGGACCGACCCCGCCCGCGAGCTGCCCGAGGACGCGGTCGACCTCGACCAGATGCTCACCGACGTGAGCATCTACTGGTTCACCCGAACCGCCGCCTCCGCCGCCCGCCTGTACAAGGAGGGGCAGAAGGGCTGGGGCGCGGTGGCCGAGTACTCCGGGCTGCCGCACGGCGTCGCCGTCTTCCCTGGGGACGCCGGAGTGCGGCGGATCGCCGAGCGCGAGCACAACGTGGTGCACTGGTCGCAGTTCGACCGGGGCGGCCACTTCGCCGCGATGGAGGCCCCCGACCTGCTCGTCGAGGACGTCAGGACCTTCTTCCGCCCCCTCCGCTGACCTCGGCGGACGGCGTCACCGCAGGCGCTGGGCGGCGGCCGCGCGGATGGCCACGGCGTACGGCTCGTCGGCCGCCCGGGTCGAGAGCGGCAGGTCCGAGAAGGGGATGAGCGCCGGATGGCCGGGATCGCGGGTGCTCATCCACGCCGACCAGGCATCGTGGACGTCCTCGGCGCTCACCTGCTCGCCCTTGGCCCGCAGCAGCACCGCGTACAGGACGAACAGCTCGGCGGCGTCGTCCGGCGGCGCGGCCTCGGCGGGCAGCAGGCTGCGGATCAGGCGCGCGTCGGCGTCCAGATAGTTCATGCCAAGAGTCTGCCTGCCAGCAGGAGCAGATGCAGCATCACGAACAGGCCGGGCACGATCCGCTCGGTGCTGCCCAGGTCGGCGTAGCGTCCGCGCCACGGCCCCGTACGGCTGGCCAGCAGCGCCTGCCACTCCTTCCCGAACGGCTGCACGGGAAGCTGCAGCTCGATCTCGTTGATGACGGCGAACTTGGCCCGGTTGAGATCGCGGTAGCTGCGCAACTGCACCCACCACGTGCCCGACAGCAC
This sequence comes from Nonomuraea sp. NPDC049607, assembly GCF_040675375.1. Taxonomy (NCBI): domain Bacteria; kingdom Bacillati; phylum Actinomycetota; class Actinomycetes; order Streptosporangiales; family Streptosporangiaceae; genus Nonomuraea; species Nonomuraea sp. NPDC049607. Next base: position 231,964 of record NZ_JBFAOV010000011.1, on the reverse strand, counting down.
CACCCCGACCAGCGCGAACACCATCGAGACCGGCAGCGATCGCGCGCCGGTGAACAGCGACAACGCCGAGACCGACAGCAACGCGCTCTGGATGGACAGGAAGAAGGCGTTGGCCAGGGTGCGCCGGGCCGAGACCCGGTCGGCCATCTCCACCGCGAGCTTGTAGAGCTCGATCACCGGAGCCAGGTCGTCGCCGGGGGCGGACGGCGTGGACAGCTCGGCACGCGGGGCGGTCACCATCGATCACCTCAGTCGTTTCTGCGCATGGGACAGGATGTGGTACGTGGCTCTGTGGCCGCCGACCGGGACCTGGCCGATCAGCAGGGTCCTGGTGCCGTGGCCGGCGTTGGGCGAGCCCGGCGCCATCCTCGACCACGCGTGCCTGACGTGCGTGGTCAGGTAGCCGGTGTCGCTGCCGGTGTCGGCCAGGACGACGACGCGGTGGACGGGGTAACGGTCGATGACGCGCTGCAGCTCGTAGCCGGTGCCGATGTTCTCCTTCTGGAAGCCCGACAGGTCGATGACGACGAGGTCGGCCAGATCCAGGAGGGTGTCGACGGCGCGTTTCCAGTAGGCGCCGTGGCACAGGAAGGCGGACATGGGATATCCGCCCTTGAAGTCCCAGACGGGCAGGGCTCTGCCGCCGACGTCCCTGATGAGGTGGAACCCGCGCCGCAGCGGCTCGAAGGAGCGCGCGTCGAGTTCGCGCCGCATGCGCTGGTCGGAGGCGACGAACAGGTTCCCGAGCGTCCCGGCGCGGCGCATCCGCACCAGGTCGGACCGGCGCACGGAGGCGGCACTGCGCAGCAGGTGCACATACCCCCAGCGGCGGAAGGCCCCCTTGACGAAGTCGCGCATCCGCAGCTCGTTCTCGAACAGCCGGAAGTAGGCGATGTTCAGCGGCGGCAGGCCGAAGACGTTGCGGGTGGCGCTGACCTTGGGCAGGCCGAAGATGACGTCGCCGGGCGGCGCGTAGTTGGTGATCCTCAGCTCGGGGACGACCGGCGCGCGGTAGCGGGACAAGGCGGCGGTGGCGGGCGGCATCAGCTCGGCGAACGCCGGGTCCTGCGAGAGCTTGCGCACCTGCCAGGCCAGCAGCCGCCGCCGCGTGACGTCGACGCCCACCACGATCAGCACGACCAGCCCCACCCCGGTGGCCACGGAGGCGAACAGGGTCGCGTCCTCCTCGCGCTGTCCCATCCGCTCGGGCGTGAGCAGGATGCCCAGTCCCACCATCGCCAGCGGGATGGCCACCCACGCCAGGACCAGCCCCAGGACGTTGCCCAGCGTGGCCCGGCCCGGTCTCGACCTCCGCAGAGCGGCGCCGTGCTCGGCCGAGGGCGGCAGCAGCAGCGCCTTGACCGGATCGCGTGCCTGCCGTCGCTGCGACAGCGCGATCCGCAGGCGGGCCACCCGCACGACCAGCGCGACGGTGAACAGCGCGCAGGCCAGGCCGGCGCCGGCGGACAGCAGGGGGAACAGGGCGGAGTCGCGGGGAATCTCCACGTAGACGTTCAGCTCGGGGCCCCAGCCGCTCCTGTAGGCGTGGGCCAGCGAGGCCACGCCTCCGGTGCAGAGGCCGCCGAGCAGGTTGCCGCGCGCCGCTTCGGCCTCGGCCGCGGGGTCGAGCCGGTACCGCATGATCCACCTCCGTTCCCACAGAGTGTGACCACCCAGGAGCCCCTGCGCCTGAGTAGCCCCTACTCAGGCGCAGCGGTGAATCGGAGTCCCTGCGGTACGGCCGCCTTGGTCTCCGGCCGCATGGCCCAAGTGTCGTGCGGCTGAGATCCGTCGGCAACATCGAATTCGGCGCCCCGCCCCTCGGGGGCGGGCTCAGTCGACGATCACCTTCTCGGCCAGCTCCCGGATGACGCGGGCCACCTCGGCCGGCTTCTTGAGGTCGGCCCCGTGATCACATCCGGACAGCACCACCCGCTCGGCGCGCGGCATCACGCGCTGGATGGCGTCCAGCCGCTCGGCCAGGTGCGCCGGGCTGAGCTCGCCGCCGAGCAGGACCGTGGGGACCTCGATCGCGGCGTAGGCGTCGAGGCGCACGCCCAGCCGGTCCATCGCCTCCAGGTCGTCGAGCTGCCTGGGGATCAGACGGCGGTAGTACGGGATGAGGGCCGTGATCGCGCCGCCGAGCCACGCCTGCCGGCCCGGCAGGCCGATGGTGCCCCGCAGGAAGACCGTCAACGCCTTGCCCGGCCTGCCCGACGCCATCGCCGCGCGAGCCCGCCGGAGCACCACGCCGCCCTCCCCCGACAGCGGCGGCCCGATCACCGCGGGCGGCTCGAAGATCACAGCACCGGCGAACGAGGACGGCGAGGCCACCAGGGCCTCCAGCGCGACCACCGCGCCGGAGGAGTGGCCGTAGAGAACCACCGGCCCCCCGGCGGACCGTACGAGCGCCAGCAGGTCCTCGACCTCCTGCTCCACCTGGACGGGCGCGCCGCGCTCCGGCCGGTACTGCAGGCGGTCCGGTCGCAGCACCCGGTAGCGGCCGGACAGGAGCGCGGCCACCTTCCCGCATCGCCTCCCGTCGGACAGCCCCGGATGGACCATCACGATCGGCGGCCCCTGCCCCTCGTCGTGAACACCCACCGCGCCTCCTCACTTAGCATTGCTAAGGACGTCACTTAGCAACGCTAAGCTACGCGCATGCCCGACGACAAGAGGCCCGGCCTGACCAAGCAGACACTGATCGACACCGCACTTCGCCTGCTGGACGAGGTGGGGCTGGAAGGGCTCACGGTGCGGCGGCTCGCCGCGGAGCTCGGCGTCCGGTCCCCCGCGCTGTACTGGCACATCCGCACCAAGCAGGAACTGCTCGACGGGATGGCCGACGCGATCTGCCGGGCTCCGGGCATGGGGCCGCCCCGTGACGACGAGTCCTGGCAGGACTGGCTCCTGCGCCGCGCGCGGGCGTACCGCGCCACGCTGCTGGCCCGGCGCGACGGCGCACGCGTGGTCGCCCACGCCCGCTCACTGAGCCCTGAGACCGTGGCCCTGTTCGATCAGGAGCTGACGGCCATGGTCGAACGCGGCTTCACACCGGCCCTGGCGCTGCACACGATCGCCTCCCTGACTTACTACGTGAACGGATTCGTCCTCCAGGAGCAGGCTGCGGCGCCGACGCCGGGGTCCCGGGAGCAGGCGCCGGCCATGCTGCTGGCCGCCCTGCGCGAGGGCGGCGGGCCGGTCGGCGAGAAGGCGTTCGAACACGGCCTGCGCGTGCTCATCGACGGGACGTCCGCCGCGCTGTCCCCCGCTCCCGGCACCGGCCGGCAAGGCAACCGCACGCCCGGAAGCACTGGCGGGGCGTCGCCACGTCCCCTCACTCCGTAGCTCAGAGGCTCTGACGGACGTGGTTCGCCGCCTCGGTTCGGTGGCGGACGCCGATCAGGGCCAGCCGTTCCCGCCTGCGGCCGAGCCCACCACCCGTCTCGATCTCGAATCCCGGGTCCTGTTCGATCCGTGATCGGCTGCCGGTCAGCTGTGATGCACTGCCGCGTGGTAGGTGTCGAGGACGACCGCGGCCTCAGGTTCCGGGTCAGCGCGGGCCCGGCGGAGGACGTCGCCGGCCGCGGTGGGCAGGGTGATGTGGTCGGTAGCGGTTAGCGGTCACCGGTGACGGGGACGTATCGGACTTGGGTGATGGCTTGGCGGTTACTGTGCGGGCTTGTGCCGGTCTGCCGTGACGGGCCGGAACCGGGGATGGGGGCTCCCATCCCGTGTGGCAGGCCCGCCGCTGCGGCGGCTGTCGGACAGGAAGGGGCATCATGCGGATGCGGTGGGACGCGTTCTTGGCCGCGACCCAGGAGCGCGGCGAATACCCCTCGCGGGAGGAGGCGGAGCAGGCATCCCGCGTCGTCCTGGCCCTGCTGGGCGCGCACCTGGTGGGCGAGGTGCGCAATGAGCTGGCCGCCTGGCTCCCCGAGACGCTGGCGCAGGTCCTGCTCAACCCTCTGCCGGCCTACGAACCGCTGACGCCCGAGCGGTTCGTCCGGGCGACCGCGGCCTGGATCGAGGGTTCCACGGAGAAGACCGCGACGTGGGACGTCAGCGCCGTGCTCAGCGTCGTGGCCGACACCGCGGGCGAGGACCTGATGAAGCGGATCCTGCTGCAGCTCCCGCCCGGCTACGACCTGCTGTTCGGCCGCCCACAGCCAATCTGACGACCAGCCCCTCCGCGGAGGGGGGCCGGCGCAGCGGGCGGCGCCGGGCGGAGCTTGGGCCCCGCTCCAGGCGCCCGCGCCTCGAGACTGATCTTCCGCACCCCGTGCAGACGCACCGGTGACGCGCCCTTTCTGCGGGCACGCCCAGGGAGCGAGCCCGCAGCATCCAGCCTGATCAACAAACGGAGCGGCTCCCGTGCTGCCCGCTTCCTCCGCCTTCCTGCCGGACGGACCCGCCGTCGGACGGACTGCCTTCATCCCTGACTCCACGAGACCGTTGGTGATGCTGCCGTTTGCCTGCTTCGAGCTGGGGTTATCTGCATTCTTGACAACCCGGGCCTGCAGATTCTTATAATCCGAACGAGAGGTTCCCTCATAGGGAAGGGACAGGAAGCCCGGGCCGGGAAGGCGGCTCGGGGGTCTTCGGAGGTGACGATGATGCTGCTGACGTCGATCGACCCGTTCGTGCAGGAGTTCGAGCGTCAGTTCGACCGGCTGGCCCGCGAGGCCGCCGCGCAGAGCGGCGGCGCGGTCATGCCGATGGACGGGATCCGCCGCGCCGACGATGTGGTGCTGCGCTTCGATCTGCCCGGCATCGACCCCGATTCCATCGAAGTGACCGTCGACCGCGGGGTGCTGTCGGTGTCGGCGCGCCGCGAGGAGGAATACGGCGAGGACGAGCGAGTGTTCGTCCGCGAACGGGTGATGGGTACGTTCACCCGCCGCGTCTACCTGTCCGAGCACCTGGACGCCGACGCGATCGACGCCGCCTACTCCAACGGCGTGCTGGTCGTGCGCATCCCGGTGCTCGAGCGCGCCAAGCCGCGCAAGGTGGCCATCCACCATGGCGGCGACATTCACAAGGCGATCAAGCGCTGACCACCCAGGGGGACCACACTCCGCAGGAGCGTCCGAACGCTACGGCGGGCGCGAACCGCCCCCGGCGGCACAGAGCACAAGCGCCGGGGCGGGTGCGCGCCCGCCGGCATCACCACTCCCGGGAGAAGGGAGCCCCCCTGGATGAGCTTTTCCCTCGATGACGAGTACGCGCCCCTGTTCACCGTCGGCCAGGTCGCGGCGATGCTTCAGGTGCAGCAGGCCTTCCTGCGCCGTATCGACGACCAGCAGCTGGTGTCCCCGCAGCGCTCCACCGGCGGGCAACGCCGCTACAGCCGCCGCGAGATCAACCGCATCCAGCAAGTGGTCGTCATGAAGGACCAGGGCATGACCCTGCCCGCCATCCGCCTCATCCTGGAGTTGCAGCATGAGCTCGCCCAGGTCACCCGCGAGCGGGACGAGCTGGCCCGCCGCCTGGCCAACCTGCAGCCGGACCCGAACACCTGACGCGCCCCACGCCACCTGCCGCACCCGCCGGCAAGCCCGTCGCGATCCCCACGGTCGAGGCTGACCCGGCCGAACCTCTCTCCGCGGCCCGTCTCTGCCGTGTTCCGGTGGCACCCGCACGCAGTCTCCACCGGCACCGACGAGGAGCCCTGGATCTGCCCCGAGCGAGGGCATCCGGGTGCCGTGTCACCTGTGCTCACTCCCTGGGCTCCCCGGTTCACGGCGCATGGTCGGACACGGGCTCGGGGGGCTGGGCGGGTCCCTGCGCCCGCAGTTCGGCGGCGACCGCTCGTTCCCGGAGGCGGGCGGCCTCCGCGCGTGCCGCCTCCAGCTCGGCCCGCACGTCCGCCAGCCGTACACGTTCCAGCCGCAACTCCGCCAGCAGCTGATCGCGTTCCTTGACCGCCGCCGTGGCCCGCGCCTTCTCCCGCGCGTGCTGCTTGCGCTCCTTGGCCAGCGCCGTGGCGGCGTCCTGCTCGGCCGCCGCCAGCTTCAGGGCCAGCTCGCCCGCCTCGGTCGCGGCCTGGGCGGCCTCCCGCAGCGCGACCGCCCCGTCCCGCTCGGCCTCGGCGGCGGCGCGTTCGGCGCGTTCGGCCCGCGCCACGGCTCGCTCCCGCTCCTGCGCGGCCGCCTCCTCCCGGGCCCGGGCCGCGATCACCGCACGCTCGGCCAGCTCGCGCGCCCGCCCGGCCGCCGCCGTCTCCTCGCGGGCGTGATCTCTCTCCTCCCGCGCCCGGTCGGCCTCCGCCCCCGCCTGTACGGCCTGCGCCCGCGCCTCCCCGGCCCGCTCCTCGGCCGCCTCCACCTGCTCGGCCAGCTCCTGAACGACCTGATCCCTGGTCTGCTCGGTCAGCTCCGCCTGGCGCGAGGTCTCCTTCACCCGCCGTTCGGCCTGCTCGGCCCGCCGGATCGCCTTCTCGGCGGTCTGCAACGCCTGGCGTTCGGTGCTGGCCGCCTCGCGCAACGCGGCCAGGGCCTGCTCGCGGGCGCGTTCGGCGTCCTGGAGGGCCGTCTCACGCTCGTTCTCGGCCTCCTCCAGCCGCTCTCGCATCTCGGCGGTCTGCCGGCGGGCGTGCTCGGTGGCCTCGCGGGCGAGGCGTACCTGCTCGAAGGCCTGTTCGCGTTCGGTGCGGGCGATCGCCACACGTGTGTGGGCCTCGGCCTGGACGGCGCTGAGCTTGGCCTCGACCCCGGCCGGGCTCAGCTCGTCGGCCAGGGCCTTGGCCAGCGGCTCGATGGCCGCGACGAGGCCGCTCTCCATCCTGTCGTACAACTGCTCGGCCCTGGCCAGCGCGCCTTCCAGCCCCGGGGTCGCCCGCCGCAGCTCGCGCTCCCGCTTGGCCGCCGCCTGGCATCCCTTCTCCGGACAGTACGACTTGGGCCGCCCTCTGCCCGGCCGCTGCTCGACGGGAGCTCCACAATGCTTGCAAGGCGTCACCACGCCGACCTCCGCAGTCACGGCGACACCCTAACATTTTCTAATTTCTGGAAATTCAAATACGGAAATTGACTGTGAGCGTGCACTGGCAAGGTGAAGGGGTGTCCGTACGGCGTCCCGCGCCGTCCAGACCCCCGGCGCCGCAGGTCAACGCCGTGGCTCTGGACGCCTGCCGGGCATGCGCCCCACATCCGGCCGACCACTCAGACGTACGGTGCCTCCGGCGTGTCGTCGTCGCCGCGCCAGGAGTTGATGACCAGCGGACAGGAACAGCGGACCGTACGTGCCGCCGTCCGGCAGTCGGAGCAGACGAGGCAGCAGGTGGACGGTGCCGCTCTACTCGGCGTGCTCGATCGCGGCTTTCGGGAGGGCGAGCATCACGAGCGCCGTGATCAGGTACAGCGCGGCGGAGACGACCAGGACGATGCCGAACGCGTGACTGTAGTCGGGCAGCGCCGGTGCTCCGGTGGCCGAACCGGTGACGGAGGCGAAGAAGATCGTGCCGAGCACGGCGATGCCGACGGCGCCGCCTACCTGGTTGACGGTGGAGAGCACCCCGCCCGCGGCGCCCGCGTTGCGTCCGGGGACGCCGGCGAGGACGACGTTGACGAGAATGGGTGCGGCGAGCCCGAGCCCGAGGCCGCCGACGAAGAGTGCGAGGGCGAGGAGCCAGTATCCGGGATCGTCGCCGTCCTTGACGATGAACCACAGGACGAGCTGAGACGCCGCGATGGTGAGCGAGCCGATGATCAGGAGCGTTCTGCCCGCCCTGGCGGCGAGAGCGACGCCGAGCCCGGACGTGATGATGGAGCCGAGCGCGTACGGGAGGATCACCAGGCCGGTCTCCCATGCGGTTCGGCCGGTTCCCTCCTGGAGGTAGACCGAGAGGGTGAGAAAGTACGACCCGATGCCGCCGAAGAAGAGCACCGAAGCGCCCAGGCCCACTGCGAAGGCGCGGATTCTCAGCAGAGCCGGGTCAAAGACAGGTTCCTTTCCGACGAGTCGGCGCTCGTGGACGAGGAAGATCGCTAGCAGGCCGGTTCCAGCCGCGAGGAGCACGTAGCCGGCCCAGGTCCGTCCCCATGTCTCGGTCTGGATGATCGGCAGCAGCAGGAGAAGGATGCCCGCGGCCGCGAGCAGCGCGCCCATGAGATCCAGGCGCGCGGTCGAGGCGGAGCGGGACTCCGGCAGGACCTTCGCGCCGATGACGAGCGCCAGGACCGAGACGGGCACGTTGATCCAGAAGATCGTGCGCCAGCCCAGGCCGAACAGGTTGATGTCGACGAGCAGCCCGCCCAGGAGCGGGCCGGCCACCGAGGCGAGACCCTGGACCGCTCCGTAGGCGCCGAACGCCTTGGCGCGCTCGGCCGGCGCGAACGATGCCCGGATGATCCCGAACACCTGCGGGACGAGGATCCCGGCGGTCAGTCCCTGCCCGGCCCGCATGCCGATGAGCATGCCCGGATCGACGGCCAGCGCGCACAGCGCCGAGGTGACCATGAACCCGGCCAGCCCGATCATGAACAGCCGTTTGCGTCCGTACTGATCGCCGAGCCGTCCGCCGGTGATCAGGCCCGCGCCCAGGGTGAGGGTGTAGGCGGCGATCGTCCACTGGATCTGAGCGTCGCCGGCGCCCAGATCTTGCGCTACCGCCGGTGCAGCGACGGTGACGATCGTGGCGTCGAGAAGGTCCATGAAGGAGCCGAAGAGCACCACCAGCAGCGCCGCGGTCGCGCCGGCGCCGACGATGGGTGTCGGAGAAGCCTCCGTGACGGGGGTGCCCTTTCGAGGGCTCGGTGAAGCGGTCATGGCGGCCACCATCGTCGGCATAGTTGCCATCGAGTGACCGCTACCGGTGAGAGAATCGGCGAATCATGGCTGCTACCTCCGCGCGGGCGCTCAAGCTGCTGTCGATCTTCGGGATCGGCGCGACCCTGACCGCCGAGGAGCTCGCCACCCGGCTCGGAGCGTCGGTACGAACCGTACGTCGCGACATCGATACGCTCCGGGAACTCGGGTACGAGATCGAGGCCGTCCGCGGCGCGGGGGGAGGGTATCGGCTCGGTCGCGCCACCCGCTTGCCGCCGGTCGTCTTCGATGAGGATCAGGCCGTCGCCGCGGCCGTCGCGCTCCAGACCGTGCCGGCGGTCCTGTCCGGCATCCGCGAGAACGCGGCGCGTGCTCTGGCCACGCTGCGCCAGGCGATGCCCGCGCGTAGCCGCCTGCACGCCGAGGCGTTCACCATCTCCTCGGCCCGCAACTACTGGGAGTTCCCCGCGCCGCCGATCGACGCCGAGATCGTCCGTGCCGTCGGCGGCGCGATCAACCGGCGGCACCTTGTTCGCGTGGACTACACCGGTGACGGCGAACCCGTCACGCTGAAGCTGGAGCCGCACGATCTCGTGGTGTGGGCCGGACGCTGGTATCTGGTCGCCTTCGACCCCGATGCGGGCCGATGGCGCGCGATGCGCGTCGATCGCATCACGGCACACATGCCCACGCACACGCCCTTCGGCCGACGTGACATCCCGCACGGCGATCCCGTCGCCTTCGTCATGACCGCACACGACCGCGGAGACGCCGCCGCCGAGTGGCCGTGCCGCGGCTCAGCCGTCCTCGCCCTGCCCGCCTCCACCGTCGCCCGGTTCGCCCCCGGCGGATCAACCGTCGAGTACGCCACCGAAACCACGTGCCGGCTCACACTTGGCGCATGGTCATGGCCAGGGCTGGCAGGACTGCTCCTCACCTTCGACGCCGACCTCACCGACATCGAACCTGCCGAACTCAGGCAGGCCCTGCACTCCCTGCGCACCCGGATCAGCAAGGGACTCCGGCCCGGCCGACCTCACCGGTGACCTGACGCCGGCCCTCTCTCTGACAGGGCCGGCGGAGGGACCGGCGGGCGTACGGGTTACGACAGGTGGGCGTAGATGGTCCAGTCCGCGCCGGAGCAGGTGCCGCGGAAGGTCGGCTCCTGGTAGGGGCCGGCATCGACCGCATCGTCGCTTCGTCGGCTTCTACGAACTGCATGTTTCCCTCCTCATGTGGTTGCACTCATTCATCCGTATGAGCCCAGACGACGAGCCGACGTGACAGGGGGGCAACGCCATTCGGAAAGTCGACCTCCCGTGCCCACGACGTCGCAGCTCACCTGCCCCCTTGAGGACAGGTGAGCCGGTCTATCGGTTCGACGGGTCAAGCCTGCTCCCGGCGTTCGGAAGGGACGTGGAACCGCTTGGGAACGCCCCGCGCGTAGGATGTTGCACGTCATGGTCTTGATCCGGGTTTTGGGCTCTTTCGGCGCCGAGGTCAACGGCGAGCCCGTCCCCCTGGGAGGCCCGCGGCAGCGCGGCGTCCTGGCCCTCCTGGTCGCGGCGCGCGGACAGGTCGTGTCGGTCGACCGGATGATCGAGGACCTCTGGCGCGGTGAGCCGCCGTCCCGTGCGCTGCTCTCCCTCCAGGCGTACGTCTCCAACCTGCGCCGGCTGCTGGAACCCGGCCGCCCGCCCCGAACCCCGGCCCGCCTCCTGGTGAGCGCCGCCCCCGGCTACGCGCTGCGGCTGCCGCCGGAGTCGGTGGACGCCTGGCGTTTCGAGGACCTGCTCGACGAGGCCCGCACGCTCACCGAGCCTCGGGCCGCCCGCGCCCGGCTGGCCGAGGCGTTGGGCCTGTGGCAGGGACCCGCGTTCGCCGAGGTCGCCGACGAGCCGTGGGCCGCCGCCGAGACCGCCCGCCTGAACGAGCTGCGCCTGGTCGCCCGCGAGCTCCACGTCGCGGCGGGCCTGCGGGCGGGCGACCCCGTCTCGGTGGTCCCCGAGGCCGAGCGGCTCACCCGCGACGAACCCCTGCGTGAAGAGGGCTGGCGGCTGCACGCCCTGGCGCTGTGGAGCAGCGCCCGCCAGGCCGACGCCCTGGCGACGCTCCGCCGCGCGCGCGCCACCTTCGCCGACGAACTCGGTCTCGACCCCGGCCCCGACCTGGTCGCCCTGGAAGAGGCGATCCTCGCCCAGCGCATCGACATCCTCCGCACGGCCGTCCCCCCACTCCCGGCCCCCAAGCCTCCGCACGCCGAGCCCCCGCACCGCGCCGCCTCTTTCGTGGGGCGGGAGGGCGAGCTTGCCGCGCTGGTCTCGGCCGCCGGGGAGGCCGCCGCCGACGGGGCGCGCGTCGCTCTTGTCACCGGGGAGGCGGGGCTGGGCAAGTCGACGCTCCTGGAGCACCTCGGCGCGCGGTTGGAGCGCGACGGCTGGCTCGTCGCCGCCGGGCGGTGTCCGGAGGTCGACGGCGCGCCGCCCGCGTGGGCGTGGGTCGAGGCGCTGCGGGCGGTCGCCGCGACCGTTCCTCCGGGGGAGTTCACGGAAGACCTGGCGCCGCTGCTGTCCGACTCCATGCCGGTGGACGGCGACGCCGCCGCCGGGCGCTTCCGGCTGCGCCGGGCCGTGTGGGGCTGGCTCGCGGCGGCCGCCGCGCAACGGCCGGTCGCCGTCGTGCTGGACGACCTGCACTGGGCGGACACGACCACGCTGGGGCTGCTCGGCGGTGGCGTCGGCGTGCGGGCACCGATCCTGGTCGTCGCCGCGTACCGCCAGGACGAGAGCGAGCACCTCACCGAGACGCTGGGTGCGCTCGCCCGCACCGCGCCGCTGCGCCTCGCGCTGCCCGGGCTCGACGGCGCAGCGGTGGCCGAGCTCGTACGGGCCGAGAGCGAGGCCGACGACGCGACGGTGGCGGGGATCGCCGAGCGCACCGGCGGCAACCCGTTCTACGTGCGGGAGAGCGCGCGGCTGCTGAACGGCGAGGGTGCGCTGGTCGCGCTCTCCGAGGTCCCCGAGGGCGTACGGGACGTGCTGCGGCGCCGGCTGGCCAGGCTCCCCGAGAGCGGCGTGTCCGTCCTGCGGCTGGCGGCGGTGGCCGGCCGGGAAAGCTCGGTGGACGTGCTCGTGCAGGCCGCCGACACCGACGCGGACGGCGTGCTGGACGCGCTGGACGCGGGCGTCGTCGCCGGGTTGCTCGACGAGCCGGGGCCGGGGCGCGTCCGGTTCGTTCACGCGCTGGTCAGGGACACACTGGTCGCCGACGTCAGCCGGTTGCGGGCCGCCAGGATGCACGCCAGGATCGCCGCCGCGCTGGAGGGCACCGGCGACGTCGCGGCGCTCGCCCATCACTATGCGCGAGCGGGATCGCCGAAGGCCGTCGGCTACTGCGTGCGGGCCGCCGAGCTGGCCGAGGCGCGCTACGCCCACGACGTGGCCGCCGCTCTCCTCACCGACGCGGTCGCCAACTCCAGCGATCCGGACGAGCGCGTCGGCCTGCTCGGCAGGCTGCTGCGCGCGCAGATCAGGGCCGGGGCCGTCGCCGCGGCCAGGGACACGCGCGAGCAGGCCGTGGAGTACGCCGAGTCGATCGGCCGCGACGACCTCATGATCGCCGCGTTCACCGCCTGGACCGAGCCCACCCCCTGGCAGGCCCGCACGTACGGCACGGTCGACCGTCCCGTCGTCGGCCGCCTCAGCCGCCTGCTCAAGCGGACCGACCTCGCCCCCGACGTGCGGTCCCGGCTGCTCGTCGCGTACGCCAACGAGCTGGTGGGCGAGGACGGTCCGACCGTCCTGGCGGCGGCACGGGAGGCACTCGACCTCACCGCCGATCCCCGCCTCCGGGCCGCGGCGCTCCTGATCCTGGCCGGCGAGACCAGGCGGGAGGAGTACGCCCGCGAGCTGGTGGAGATCGGCGTCGAGCACGACCTGCCCGTCTACCGGGTGACCGGGCTGTTCGACCAGGCCGCGAACGCCGCCGCGGCCAACGACCCCGCGACCATGCGCCGCGTGACCGGGGAGGCGCTCGACCTCGCCCGCGCCTACCGGATGCCGGAGGCGATCAGCGCCGCCGAGATCGCGCTGGCGACCCTGGACCTCGTCGAGGGCCGGTTCACCGACGCCGAGCGCCTCTACGCCGAGGCCACCGCACACATGGAACGCGCCGGATCGGTGCACGCCGGTTTCCGCGGCCTCGCACTGGCGGTGATCCGGCTGAACGACGGCACGCTCGGCGACCACCTGGACGACGTGCGCGCTCTGCACGAGGCGCTCGGCCCGATGGTCGCCGACCTGCTCGCGCTCGCCCTCCTCGCCGCCGGCCGCGGCGACGAGGCACGCACGTCACCGGGCCCGATCCGGCCCGACTTCTTCTTCACGTTCCTGACGAGCCTGCGCGCGATGGCGACCGTCGCACTGAACGACCGCGACGCCGCCGCGGAGATCTACGCGGACCTGCTCCCCCACCGCGACGGTCCCCCGGCCGGTGTGGAGAGCCTGTCGCTGGCCCTGCGCCCGGTCGCCCACACCCTCGGCGAGCTCGCCCTCCTCCTCGGCCGGGCCGACGAGGCCGCCGCCCACTTCGCCCGGGCCGCCGCCATCGCGGATCAGTGGAACGCCCCCCACTGGTCCGCCGACGCCCGAAAGCGCGCCGATCTTGCCCTCGGCCTCCATGTCATGTGAGGTCGATCACAAAGTGTCACAGGTATAGGGGGCGTTCCGTCTTAGAGCGCATGACGAACACGGAACGCACCACCGCCCTGATCACCGGCGCCAACAAGGGCCTCGGCCTGGAAGCCGCTCGCCGCCTCGGCGCGCTCGGCTGGACGATCTTCCTCGGCTCCCGCGACGAAGGCCGCGGAAAGGCCGCCGCCGCCCGGCTGGCCGACGCCGGCATCGACGTGATCATGGTCCCCCTGGACGTGACCTCCGACGCGTCGGTGACCGAGGCCGCCCGGCTCGTCGGCGAGCACACCGGCCACCTGGACGTGCTGATCAACAACGCCGGCGCGCCGGGGAACGCCGTCCCGCCCGCGGACGCCACGGCCGACGAGATCCACGCCGTCTACGACACCAACGTCTACGGCCCGATCAGGGTCACCCACGCCTTCCTGCCCCTGCTCCAGGCCGCCGAGCACCCGCGGGTGGTGATGGTGTCCAGCGCCGCCGGCTCCTTCGCCGTCGTCACGGACCCGGACCAGCCCGTCTCGAAGATGCACGAGCTCGCCTACAGCTCCTCGAAGGCGGCCCTGAACATGATCACCGTCCGGTACGCCCAGGCGCTCCCCCGCATCCGGTTCAACGCCGTCACCCCCGGCGAGACCGCCAACCACACGTTCGCCGCCACCGACATGAACCACCACACCGGCCGGCTCACGGTCACCGAGGGCACCGACTCGATCGTCGAGCTCGCGACCGCCGGCTCCGACGGCCCGACCGGCGTCTTCGTCGACCGTCTCGGCCCGATCGCGTGGTGACCGGCGTGCGCCAGCGGACCCGCCCTCCGCACGAGGAGGTTCCGGCGTGCGACTACCGTATGGAGGCGTCCCCGAACGAGAAGGCCGAGAAGATGAGCCGCGGCACACCGGCAGGCGAGGCGCGGGAACCGGACGTGACCGGCTACCGTCCGCTGCTGTTCTCCATCGCCTACGGGATGACCGGGTCCGTGGGCGACGCCGAGGACATCGTGCAGGACGCGTTCCTCGGCCTGACCAGGGCGCGCAACGTGGGCACCGAGGTCACCGAACCCAAGGCGTACCTGACGACCGCGGTGACGCGGCTGGGCATCGAGGTGAACTGCCGGCAGATCCTCACCCGCGCCAGGCAGCGCATCGCCACCGGCAGGCAGGCGCGCGACGGCGCCCGCCCCCTGGCGCGGCGGGCGGAGGGCGAGGAACTCGCCCGCAGGTTCTTCGCCGCGGCCGACGGCGGCGACCTGGACGCGCTGCTCGGCCTGCTCGCGCCCGACGTGGTCCTGCACGGGGACGGCGGCGGCAAGGCGCAGGCGATGGCCAGACCGGCGGCCGGGGCGTCGCGCGTCGTGAAGATGCTGGTCGCGGGGCTGCGCCGGGTCCGCGCGCTCGGCGTCTCGGCGCGGATCGCCTGGATCAACGGCCGCCCGGGCGCGGTCATGTACGACGCCGAGGGACGGGTGGCGGGCGTGGTCGAGCTGGACGTCGCCGACGGAGTCGTCCAGGCGATCCACTCGGTGGTCAACCCCGACAAGCTCGCCCACCTCGGCCCGGTCTCCGACGTCGCCCGCCTGCCGAAGAAGTGAACCGAGTCAGGAGACGGCGGCGGTGTAGCGGCGGGCCAGCCGGGTGAAGGCGTCATTGAGCTCGGCGGGGCCGACGACCTCGATGTCGGCGTCGAACCTGCCGAGCGCGGCCGCCAGTCCCAGCCACGACCACGACCCCATGACGAGCCGGCAGGCGTGCCGAGGTCTTCTGCATGTTCTCCAAGGTGCCGCAAATAGAGGCCACAAACTGACCGCTTCCTTTGCCAGCATGGGCGGCGCAGCCGGGAGCCGGACGGCCCCCGGCGACCACGAGCCGAACCGGCGAGGAGCCGGCCATGTCCGCCAATGTTGTGATCCACGGGCGCGAGCGTCGTGCGGCCGCTCGGGCCCGCGCAGTGGGTGCCGCTGCACGGCATGGTGAAGGACCGGTTCGGGGTGACCCGGATCGTCGAGCACGGCGCGTCCTGAACCAGAGGGAAGAAGAGATGACCGTTCTGAGCACCAGGGCGCTCAACCGCGCCACGCTCGCCCGGCAGCTGCTGCTCGACCGCGCCGCCCTGCCGGTCGCCGACGCCGTCGCGCACCTGTGCGGCCTGCAGGCGCAGGAGCCGCAGGAGCCCTTCACCGGGCTCTGGTCGCGGTTGCGCGCCTTCGATCCGGCGGCGTTGTCGGACCTGCTGACCGGCCGGGGCGTGGTGCGCACCCACCTGATGCGCCGCACGGTCCACCTGGTCACCGCCGCCGACGTCCTGGCCTGGCGGGGCCGCCACGACGCGATGTTGCGCCAGCGGGTGCTCGGCGTCTACCGCCGCGAGCTCGCCGGGGTCGACCTCGACGAGCTCGCGGCGGCGGGACGGGCGGTGCTGGCCGACGGCGAGCCGCGCTCGATGTCGCAGCTGGCGCGGGCGGTGGCCGGCCGCTGGCCCGCGCCGGGGCCGCGGGCGCTGGGCGAGATGCTGGTCGCCGCGCTGGTCCCGATGGCTCAACTCCCGCCGCGCGGGCTTTGGCGGAAGCGGGCGGCCGTACGCAACCTGCCGCTGTCGTCCTGGCTGGGCCGCGAGGCCGACCCGCCGTCCGCCGACGGCTCCGACCCCGTGGGCCAGGCGCTCGTACGGCGTTACCTGGCGGCGTACGGCCCCGCGGCCACGGCCGACCTGCGCGCCTGGTCCGGCCTGGCGGGCCTGCCGGCGGCCGTGGCCGCGGTACGCGAGGAACTGGTCGCCTTCCGGGACGAGCGCGGCCGGGAACTGCTGGACCTGCCCGGCGCGCCGCGCCCCGACCCCGGCACGTCCGCCCCGGTGCGGTTCCTGCCGGCCTTCGACAACGCGATCCTCGGCTACGACGACCGCGGCCGGATCATCGACGACGTCCACCGCGGCCTGTCGGTCGCCGGCGCCCGGGTGGTGCTGGTCGACGGCCGGGTCTCGGCCACCTGGACCGTCGAGGACGACACCGTGCTCGTCACCCCGCTGCGCGGCCTCTCCACCGCCGAGCGGGCCGCAGTGGCCGAGGAGGGAGGGGCGCTGGCGTCGTTCCTGTCCGACGGCGGCAGCGACCGCATGCGGCTGGTCCCGTCCTGAGGCGGCCGGGTCGATTACGCGCCTGCCGACAAGGCTGATTAGATCCTCATAGGGTCAGCCATATCGACACCGCGTAATGGGAGGAGCCGACACCGTGAACGTGCCCGAACCCGATGCCGGGCCGCGCCCGCCGCAGGACGAGCGTCCCCGCCGGCTGGGCGACCTGACCCACGCGGGCGCGTACGTCGTGGACGACCGGGGCCGGATCGTCGAGGTCTCCCCGCGTACCGAGGAGCTGCTGCGCCGGCCCGCCGCCGAACTGCTCGGCGGCGACGCCCACGACCTGCTGCACCGCGGCCCGCGCGGCGAGACGTTGCCGCGCAGCCGGTGCGCGATGCGGCGTCCCCTCATCGCCGGCGGCACCTCCCAGGGCGAGCGGGAGTGGCTGGAACGCGGCGACGGCTCCCTGCTGCCGGCGTCCTGGCTGGTCACCCCGTGCGAGCTCGGCGGCGGCAGGGTCGGGGCGCTGGTGCTCTTCCACGACGCCGAGGAGCCCGGCGCGCACGCGCGGGAGCCGGGGCACGAGACGTCGATGTCCGAGCTCGACCGGCTGGCGCTGCTGGCGGAGACCACCACGACGCTCGCCGCCAGCCTCGACGTGGACGAGACGCTGCGCCAGCTCGTCCGCCTGGTGGTGCCGCTGCTCGCGGACTGGGTGGTGGTGGACCTGCTCACCGAGCACGGCGGCGTGACGCGCGCCGCCGTCGTCCACCATGAGGACGGCGTCCTGGTGCACCACGAGGATCTGGAGGGGCCGATGCCCGCCGTGCCTGAGGAGTCGCCGATGCCGCTGTCGCGGGCGTTGCGCGGGGTCACGGCGACGCTGGCCGGGCCGGAGACGTACCAGGTCGCGCCCGACTCCGGCATCGCCGTCTTCCAGCAGGAGCTGTTCCGCAGGACCGGCATGCACTCGGCGGGCATCGCGCCCATCCGCGGCGTGCGCGACGTGGTCGGGGCGCTGACCCTGGGCCGCGCCGAGCGGGCCGGCGCGTTCACCACCGCCGACCTGCTGCTGGTCGAGGACATCGCCCGCCGCGCCGGCCTCGCCCTGGACAACGCCCGCCTGTACGAGCGGCAGCGCCGGGTCGCCGAGACCATGCAGCGCCACCTGCTGCCCCGGCTGCCGTCGGTGCCCGGCCTGGAGATGAGCGCCCTGTACGTGCCCGCCCCCCGCGCCTCGCAGGTCGGCGGCGACTGGTACGACGCCTTCACCATGCCCGACGGCGCCACCGCCCTGGTGATCGGCGACGTGGTGGGCCACGACCTGGAGGCCGCCGCCGGGATGGCCCAGGTCTGCAACATGCTGCGCGCCTACGCCGGCGCCGAGCGCGACCTGCCCAGCACGATCCTCGACCGCCTCGACCGCGCGGTGGTGCGCATGGCGCAGGCCACCATGGCCACCGTCGTCCTGGCCCGGCTGGAGCACGCCGAGGACGGCCGCTGGCTGCTGAGCTGGAGCAACGCGGGCCATCCGCCGCCGCTGCTGGTCGAGCGCGACGGCCGGACCCGCTTCCTGGAGGACGCCCAGGGCCTGCTGCTGGGCACCGGCCTCCGCGGCGATCGCACCGACGCGGTCGTCGAGCTGCCGCCGGAGTCCACCCTCGTGCTCTACACCGACGGGCTGATCGAGTCGCCCAGGCATTCCCTGGACGAGGGGCTGGCCCGCCTGAGCCGGTACGCCGCGGCCCACACCCACCGGCCGCTGAACGCGCTCGGCGACCTGCTGCTGAAGCGCGTACGGCCCGACGACAACGACGACGACGTCGCCATGCTGACCCTGCGCGTGCCGCCCAGGGTCACGACCGTCCGCGCCGCGCGCCAGGGCACACGTCGCGGTAGGGCACGTCCTTGAGGTACTGCCGCCACTCCTCCTCGCCCATCGTGCGGCCCGCGCGCTCGCACACCAGGCGGGCCACGGACTCGGCGCCGACGGGGATCCGGATGATCGTCCCCGAGGTGTTGCCCGAGACGTACAGGGTCCGGTCGTCGGCGCTGAAGGCGAGCCGGTCGAGGATGCCGATGGGGAAGGAGCCGATGCGCTCGCGCGAGCCGACGTCCCAGACCTGGACGGTGTACACGTCGTCGAACGTCTCCCCGATGGACCTGCTGATCAGCGCGAGCAGCGAGCCGTCGTGGCTGAACAGCACGGTCTCGACCTGCGCGCGGGCGGCCACGCGCAGCGCGGGCGGCAGTTCGGCCCCCTTGGCGACGTCCCACAGCTCGACCGTGGCCGAGCCGAGGGCGAGCACCTGGGCGGTGGGGCTGAGCGCGATCGCCGGGCCCGACCGGTTGAAGCCGGGGCCGACGGCCTTGCCGGTGCGCAGGTCGTAGGTCTTGCCGCTGCTGGTCACGACCGCTGTGCCGTCGCGCGTGGACATGATGGTGCCCGTGCCGGTGCTCAGCGGGTGCCGGGCGAGCACCCGGCCGGTGCCGGTGTCGAGGACGACCAGTTCGTTGAGCGCGTCCCGCTCGCTCAGCTCCTTCAGCGACAGCACCAGCCGGCCGCCGTCGGGGGTGAACGCCTTTGACACCACGCTCTGCGTGCGCGGCACGGGGTGCCGCCACAGGCGGCGGGCGGTGGCGACGTCCCAGAGGCCGGTCGAGGAGTCCTGGCCGTCGGCGGCCAGCCGTGCGCCCGCCGGGTCGAACAACTGCCCGGCGACGCCCGCGCTGCCGGCCATCGGGACGCCGAGCCGGCGGCCGTCCCACACGCGCACCGGTCCGGCGTCCTTGGTGGCGGCGGCCAGGCGGCCGTCCTGGCTGAAGGCGTCCAGTTCGTAGCCCTGCGGCAGCCGGGACGAGGGCAGGCGGGAGGTCAGGTCGGCGGTGATGGTCGAGTTGTCGAGAAGGTAGCGGACGGTGTGACCGTCGGCCTCCAGCCAGACGTCCTCCGGCTCGCCCTCCGCCCGGTAGAGGGCCAGCTCGTCGCCGTCGTCGGCGTCGAGCAGGTGCAGGGTGCGGCCCTCGACGGCGATCATCCGGCGTCCGTCGGGGCTGAGCCGCAGCCGCCCGTTCAGCGTGTCGTCCAGGGCCGACTCCTGCCAGAAGGGCCGGTCGGTGTCGGGCACCTTCCTGCCGGTGGCCAGGTCGAAGGCCGAGACGTCGCCGTTCGCGCACAGCAGCCGCCTGCTGTCCGGCGTGAACGCCACCACCGGCCCGCACGCCTTGGGCAGGCGGGTGTCCACGGTGAGGCCGGGCAGGCGGATCACCTTCAGCCCGCCCTGGTTGGGCCCGACGCCCGCGACGTACGCCCCCGAGGGTGCGATCACCGGGGCCACGTCCGCCTCCAGCTCGGGGGTGTAGGACGCGCCGGTCCTGGTGTCCCACAGGAACTCCAGGGTGTTCTCGCGCATCACCGCGGCCAGGTTCTCGTTCCCGTCGAAGGTGACGTGCACGCTCGGGCTGCCCTCGCCGACGCGGTGCTCGCGCAGCTTGGCGCCGGTCATGGTGTCCCAGGCGTAGGCCGTGTCCCTGCTGACGACCACCAGCGTGCGCCCGCTCGGGCTGAGTGCCGCCGCCGACGGCAGCGCGTCGAGGCCGTCCGGCCACCGCCAGAACGCGGTCTGCCGCTCGGAGGGCACGTCGTAGACCCGCACGCCGTCCTCGCCGGCGATGGCCCGGACCCGCCCGCCGGCCGCCGACGCCGCGGCGGGGCGGCCCTTGGCGCCGGGGTCGCGGAAGACCGCGCTCTCCGGCATCGTCAGCGAGGACGTCAGGCTGCGCCGTGTGCCGGGGCCGGGGGCCAGCCGCCAGCCGGCCACGCTGAGCAGCATCGCCCTGGCCGGGTCGGTCGTGCGCAGCCGGTCGGCCTCGGCGGCGGCCTGCCGTCCGACCGCCTGGTCGCGCTGCGTCTCCGCCAGGCGGCTCTGCTCGCTCACCTGCCTGCCGCGCAGCACGGCGAGGCCGCCCGCCGCCAGCGCCACCACCAGCAGCCCGGCCAGCGCCGCCGTGGTCAGCCGCCGGCGGCGCACCCGCCGCCTGGTCAGGCCGGTGCCCGCGGCCAGGAAGTCACGTTCGAGCGGGGTCAGCGTGATGTGCCTGCGGCCGGTGGCGGCCCAGGTCAGCGCCTGGTCGAGGCGGCTGCCCTGGAGCAGGTCGCCGTCCTTGCGGCCGTTGTCGGCCCACTGGCGGGCGGCGCCGCTGAGCTGGCCGAGCACGGCGAGGCCGTCGCGGTCGCCGTCCACCCACACGCGCAGCCGCGGCCAGGCGCGCAGCAGCGCGGGACGCGACAGCGCCACCGCCTCGTCCTTCTGCGTCACCAGGTAGGAGAACACCTGGAGGATGTGCTCGATGGCCCGGGTCTCCCGTTCGGAGCGGCCGGCGAGCAGGTCCTCCTTCATCGCCCAGCGCACGGCCTCGTGCCCGTCGTCGGTGACCGTCACCAGGCGCAGGAACACCTCGGCGGCCAGCTCGCGCTCCTCGGGGGCGAGCGCGCCGTAGGCGTCCTCGGCGATCGTGCCGAGGGCCGGGTCGGCCTGCTCGGGCACGTGCACGCCCCTGGCGGCGCGGCTGCCCGCCGTCAGCAGCCCGCGGGTGTCGGCGGCGTTGCCGCTGACCAGGGCGAGCAGCAGGTCGCGGGCGGTGGGGCGGGCCGCCGGGTCCTTCTCCAGCGCGGCCGACACCAGCGAGGCCAGCCGGGGCGGCAGCCCGCTCAGGTCGGGCTGCGCCGACAGCACCCGGTGCATGACCCCGCCGAGGTTGTCGGCGCGGAACGGGTCCGCGCCGGTGGCGGCGAACACGATGATGGCGCCCCAGGCGAACACGTCGGCGGGCGCGCCCGCCCGCTGCCCGGTGAACACCTCCGGCGCCATGTACGTGGGCGTGCCGGCCACCTCGCCGGTCCTGGTCAGCGACATGTCCATGGTGCGCGCGATGCCGAAGTCGATCACTCGGGGGCCGTCGGTGCCCAGCAGCACGTTGTCCGGCTTGAGGTCCCGGTGGATCACGCCCGCGTCGTGCACGGCGGTCAGGGCGGTGGCGATCGCCGTGGCCAGCCGGTGCAGGTCGTCCCCGGCGAACCGGCGTCCCTGCTCGACCGCGCGGCGCAGGCTGGGGCCCGGCACGTACTCGCTGACGATGTACGGCCTGCTGCCCGACAGGTCGCAGTCGAGCACCCGCGCCGTGCAGAACGACGCCACCCGGCTCGCCGCCGCCGCCTCCTTGGCGAACCGCTCGCGGCTGACCGGGCTGTCGGCCATGTGCAGGACCTTGAGCGCGACCCGGCGGCCTTCGGGGTCGTAGGCGTCGTACACCACGCCCTGGCCGCCGGAGCCGAGCCGTCCGGCCAGCCAGTATTGCCCGATACGCTGCGGTTCCCCGCCGTTCGACGCTTCCACGGCGTGTTAGATGCCCCTTCCGGTGTCAAAGTTCCGCTCATGCAGGTAGGCGTCCAGCGCGGCGGCGCCGGTGAGCATGGCCAGGCCCCTGGACGTGAGCCGGTCGCGCCAGTCGCGGAGCGTCGCCTGAAGGGGCTCGGGGCCGCCCGCCGTGCGCACCTGGTCCAGCACCTGGCGGATCTGCTCCAGCCCGTAGCCGCCGCGCCGGAGCTGGTGGGCCAGCAGCACGTCGCGGACGTCGGCGGAGGTGTAGACGCGGTAGCCGGTGCGCGGGTCGCGCCGGGGCACGGTCAGCCCCGCGCGCTCCCACTTGCGCAACGTCGCCGGCTTGATGCGCAGGCGGCGGGCCAGCGGGCCGATGAACGTGACGCCCGGTTCCAGCTCGCGCGGCGGCGCCAGGTCGCGCAGCGCGCGTTCGACGGCCTCCAGCGTGCGCCGGTCCTCGGCGAGCTGGGCGTGGCCGTCGTCGATCAGGCGCAGCGCCTCCTCGACGCCGCCGCCGTTGACGGCCCGCATGATCGCCGTCGCGGTCGCGTGCCCGTGGGCGGGGATCAACTCCAGGAACGTCCGCAGCGCCGCCGCGTGGCGCGGGGTGTAGACGCGGTAGCCGTGCGGGGAGCGCTTGGACGTCGGCAGGATCTCCGCGTCCTCGTAGTTGCGCACGGCCTGCGTGGACAGCCCGTGCCCCCGCGCCAGATCGATGGGCCGCATCTTGAAGGTAAGCCTTCCCGAACGCCTGCAGTTCGGCCGAAAGCTTACACGACGAGTTCAACGATACGGTTGAAGCCATGACGACCCCGATCCGGGACGCCGCCCAGCCGTTCTCCGGCGGCGCCCTGACCGCGCTGTTGCCCCCCGGCGTCCGCGTCCTCGGTCTCGGCGAGCCCACCCATGGCGTGGAAGCCTTCCTTGAGCTGCGCAACGAGCTCTTCCGTCATCTCGTCGAGCACGAGGGTTACCGGTCGATCGCCATCGAGAGCGACTGCCTGGCCGGCCTGGCCGCCGACGCGTACGTCACCGGCGGCGCGGGCACCCTCGACGAGGCGATGAGCCGCGGTTTCAGCCACGGGTTCGGCGCCTCGGCCGCCAACCGCGAGCTCCTGCGCTGGATGCGCGCCCGCAACGAGCGGCGTCCGCCGCGGGAACACCTGCGCTTCGACGGCTTCGACGCCCCCGTGGAGATCACCGGCCCGGCCGCCCCACGCCCGGCCCTGACCGCCCTGTACGACCACCTCGCCCCCCACCTCGACCTGCCCCTGCCCCTCGACGCCCTCGACGCGCTGCTCGGCCCCGACGAACGCTGGACCGACCCGGCCGCCCTCACCGACCCCTCCCGGTCGATCGGCGGCACGCCGGAGGTCAAGGAACTGCGCCTGATCGCCGACGACCTGGGCGTGCTGCTGACCGCGCACGCCCCCCGTCTGGCGGCCGTCACGTCCGAGGGCGACCGTTGGCGGGCCGGCCTGTACGCCCGCACCGCCTCCGGGCTGCTGCGCTACCACGCCGCCATGGCCGACCCCTCGCCCGCCCGCCTCGGCACGCTCATGAGCCTGCGCGACACGATGATGGCCGGCAACCTCGACGCGATCGTCCGGCGCGAGGACCGCCGGGGCCCGACCCTCGTGTTCGCCCACAACCGACACCTGCAGCGCGACGAGAGCCGGCTGTGGTTCGCGGGCGAGCCGCTGCGATGGTGGAGCGCGGGCGCCGTCCTCGCCGCCGATCTCGGCGACCGGTACGCCTTCGCCGCCGCCGGGTTCGGCTCCCGGGGCACCGACGTGCCAGCGCCCGGCACCCTCGAAGGCATCCTGTCGGCCCTGCCCGAGGACCGCGTCGTCGTGGACCCCCGCCGCCTGGCCGGGGCGCTCGACGGCACGCCGGCGCCCCGCGTCCCGGCGGACCACACCTACCTGTCCCTCGACCCCGCCACCGTCCACCAGGCGGACGCGATCGTCTTCCTCAAGGAGATCTGAGCTCAGCCGCCCTTCGCGACGGCCGTCCCGAGGTCCGCCGGGCGGGCGATGAGCCGGTGGGAGCGGGCCAGGTCGGCGATCCGCTGGAGCTCCGCGAGGTCCAGCTCGGCGGGGAAGGAGCCGATCTCGGCTTGTGCCGCCGCCGCCCCGGTGATCTTCGTGTAGCTGGGCAGCGCGTCGCGTACCTGCCGGGGGTCGGTCGCGATCAGGTGTTGCGCCTTGGTCAGCGCGCGCCGGAAGGCCGCCAGCGTGCGGGGGTTCTCCCTGATCCACCGGTCGGTGGCCGAAATGCCGGCGGTGTACAGGTTCGCGAACCCGCGGGTCATCGGGTCCTCCACGATCCGCGCGCGCCCGGTCTCACGGCCGACAGTGACGTACGGCTCCACCAGCAGCGCGGCGTCGACCTGTCCCTTGTCCATGGCGAGGAGCATCTCGGGGTAGGGCTTCTCGACCAGCAGGAAGTCCCGGGACGTGAGCCCGGCTCGCTTCAGCGCGGCCTCCAGCGCCAATGGCCCGAGCCCCGCGAGGTTCGGGATCGCGATCTTCTTCCTCCTGAGGTCGGCCACGGTCCGGGTCCTCGACCTGGGGTGCACGGCGATCGCGAAGCTCCCGGGCGCGGCCCGGTGCAGGCCGGAGACGATCCGGAGAGACTTGCCGCCCTCGTTCATCTTGAAGAGCGAGGCGTAGTCGGTCTGCGCCAGGTCCAGCCTGCCCAGGTCGAGCTCCGGAGCCGCCGCGGCGGCCCCGGAGACGATCTGCGGGACGACCGTCAGCCCCTCCTCCCTGAAGTAGCCCTGACCCAGCGCGACGAACACCGGCGCCGACTCCACACTCGCCACCACGCCGACCTTGACGACGGACCGCTCGGGCGGCTGGGCCGGGCGCACGGCGGCGCGCGGCTCGCCGGGCAGCGCCCGCACGACGACGGTGGCGGCGAGCACGACGACGACCACCACCACGGCAGCGGCCAGGGCCATGACGTTGCGCCGCCTGCGGTGATGAGCCTCGAACGCCCTGGCCGCCAGGTCGCGCTCCGGCATGTCCTCCGCGATGCGGCCGAGCTGATCTCCGAGCCAGGTCATCGGCGTGCCCCCTCACTGTGGGCCGGGTCGTCCAGGACGGGCAGTCTGGGCCCCAGCTCGGGGGCCAGCGTCCGCAGGCGGGCCAGCGCGTGGTGCGCCTGGCTCTTGACGGTGCCGACCGAGCAACCCAGCAGGTCGGCGACCTCACGCTCGGTCCGGTCCTCGTAGAAGCGCAGGACGAGCACGGCGCGCTGCTTGGGCGTCAGCCGCATGAGCGCCTGGCGCAGCACGATCCGCAGCACGGCGGAGTCATCGCTCACGTACGCGCGGTCGGGCGGCTCGGCGCTCGGCACCTCGTCCGAGCTGCGGCGACGTCGCCACGAGATGTACTGGTTCACCATCATCTTGCGCGCGTAGGCGTCAAGATTGCCGACGTGGCGTAACCTCGACCACCGCCCGATCATCCGGACGAACACGCTCTGGAGGAGGTCCTCCGCGAGGTGGACCTCTCCGGTGAGCAGGTAGGCCAGGCGCGTCAACGGGCGTTGGTGAGCATCAACGAACGCCCGGAAGGCGGTGTCGCGATCCAACGTCTCTCCTTAGGCTCGATGCCCTCCAGACGCTGTGGGCGTGGCGAAAGGTTGGCACCCGTGAGAAGCGTGTGACGGGCCTCTGCCGCCGCGGTTCATTTATCGGCATTTAATAAATGATGTCGTCAAGGCGCATTCTTCTCGCACGGCGGCGCGCGATACACGCTCGTTAAAGTCGGGGTAACGTCAGGCTCCACGGATTCCCCGACAAGAGGACGAGCTGATGAACTGCGGTCACTGCGACAGCCCCAACCTCGCCGATTCCCAGGTCTGCGCGAATTGTGGCCGCCATTTCCAGCGCGATCGCCCGGCCGCGACAGAGGTGACGCGATATCTCTGCATCGCCATGCTGCTCGATGCGAAAGTGCGTAATTCCACCATTCGTTCCATTCTTCATGACCGGTTCCGGGCCGTCGCCCAGTCCCCCGGCGTCGACCTGGCCACGATGCTCAAATACGGCCTGATGGCCCAAAGACGCCAACGCGTGCGCGATACCGTGCTGGCCGTGCTCGCCCTGGCCACGCTGGCCCTGCTGTCCAGCTCGCTCGTCCTGCTCCCGCTCTTCCTGGCCTGGCTCGTCGTCTTCGTGGAGCTCTACGACGCCTACGAGTCGGTCATCCTGACCAAGCTGACCCGCGACTCCTTCGACCCGGCCGAGGCGCCGCTGCCCAGCTCGCCCGCGCTGCGCGACCACCTGGTCGACATCGCCGACCGTGGCGCCGGAAACGTCACGGTGTTCGCCGACTACTCCCCCTTCGTCGGCTACGGCAGCAGGATCAACAACTGGTCGTTCACCATGAACGTCGCCAAGGCCAGGCCCGGCGAGACCGTCGTGCCCTTCGCCGTCGGCGAGCTCTACGACCGGGTGGCGGCCGAGATCGCCGCCCTCGGCCTGCCCGGTCTCACCGTCGGCGACAAGCTCTTCGTCAACGGCCTCGACCTGCGCTACGAGACCGACCCCGAGCTCCAGGCGGCCGTGCTGCCCGACGCCCTGCTGCCGCCCGTGCCCACGGTGAGCGAGCGGTTCATCCACGAGCTGCGCGACAACCCCCGCACGAGGGCCCGCCCCTACCTTACGGTCAGCGTGACCGGCTGGGAGGGCGAGGTGGTCATCTCGATCTTCCTCCGGTTCGTGCTGCTCGCCGAGAAGGGGATGATGTTCACCGAGGCCGGCTACTCGCTGCTGCCGCCGCTGCGGGAGTCGTACCGCGAGGTCGACCGGCTGGTCAACTGCGCGCCGTCGGAGCGGATGGCCCGGATGGCGCTCTCGGCGCTGGGGCGCACCTTCGCGGGGCTGGTGCTGGCCCTGCCCAACACCCTCGCCGCGGTGTCGGAGCCCAGGAGGCGCAGGCGGCAGCAGAAGGCGAGCATCAAGGCCATCCGCGGCCACACCTTCAACTACGGGGCGGCCTACAACCCGCGCGAGCACGCCACCGACCACCTCTACCACCGCTACTTCCAGCAGCTCGACAAGGAGATGTACGTCAAGGCCGCCGAGCAGCGGATCATGGACGCCGTCGCCGACTTCCTGGAGGAGCACAACGTCGACGTGAGCGACCTGCGCGACCGCCAGACGACCATCCTGAACAACGGCATCTTCGTCACCGGTCAGGCCCAGGTCACCGGCAACAGCATGGCGGTCGGCACGGGCGCGGTCGCGCGCGTCGAGAGCCGCATCCGGCAGGGCCTCGGCCAGGCCGCCGCGGCGGCACAGCGGAACGCGGGATGAACGACCACGGCGTCCGCGCGTTCAGCGTGTGTCGCGGATGCCCAGGATGTAGGAGGCGGTGAGCGCCACGGCGCGGTCGTCGTCGTGTGACAGGTCCGCGAGGGCACGTGAGGCGGTCGCTCCCGGAATGTCGGCGAGCGCCTGCGTCAGCCGCAGGCGCGCGGACGGGTCGGCGGAGCTGCGGGCGAGGCGGTCCACCAGCCCGGCGGCGATCGGGTCCGCCGCGCCCGGACGGCCCGCCAGCCTGCTCAGGGCGTCGGCCGCGTCGACGTCGTTGGTGCCCTCGACGACCATGTCGATGAGCGCCGGGATCGCGTCGGGCACCCCGCGTGCCCCGAGAGCCAGGGCCGCGGGCCGGCGGACCACGACGTCGGGGTCGGTCAGGGCGTCCCGCAGCAGCTCGGTCGCCCGGTCGTCCGGGAGCTCGGCGATCGACCGGACGGCGCGGGCGCGCACCTCGGCCGCCGGTGCGCGCAGGCCCTCCGCCAGCAGCGCCGAGGCGTCGTCGCCCGATCGCGCCAGGGCCCATCGCAGCGCTCCGGCGACGTTCGGGTCGCTCTCGCTCAGCGCCGCCTCGACCAGCGCCTCCACCGGCACCGGAACCTCGTCGGCCGAGGCCAGGGCCGCGCTCTGGCGGCTGCCGGCGTTCTTCGACCCCAGCGCGTGCAGGAGGGCGACGATCTGGAGCACGTCCTCCCAGCCGGCGGGTTCGGCGGCGTCGATCCGGCGCAGCCGGGTGAGCAGCTCCGTCTCGGCCGCGATGCGTTCCCGCGTCCGGCGGATGAGGTCGTCCACGAGGGCCGAGGGAGTGAAGCCGGGATCGTCGAGCGCCCGCCCGACGTCGCGCAGCGACAGCCCCAGCGAGCGCAGGCTCTCGATGTGGAAGATCCGCCGGATGTCCTCGCCGGAGTACTCGCGGTAGCCGGCGCCGCTACGGCCCGTCGGGTGTACCAGGCCGAGGGCGTCGTAGTGCCGGAGCATGCGGGCGCTCACCCCGGACCGCCTGGCCACGTCGCCGATCAGCACAGCCCATCATCCCTCCTGGCCGCCGGCGCCGAGTGCCACGACGCGCTTCGCCTCCTCGATCGCGAACTCGAATCCGGCCTCCGGGTCACGCAGCAGCCGTTCCGTGGCTCCGGCGTGCGTGCGCACGCCGGGGTCGGGGGCGGTCATCGCGGCGCGCAACGCCGGCTCGATCACCTCACCGAGCGCGACCAGCGCCCGGCTCAGGCTCAGCTGCGTCTCACGCCGGCCGCGCCCGAGCTGTGTCGACAATACTGCGGCCAGCGCCGGCTTCTCCTCCTCGGGGACGAGCACGACCGCGGTCCGCCAGGCGCTGCGCGCCACCTCGTCGTCGGCGTCGGTCAGCAGCTCCCGGGTGATCGACGGCCACGCACCCCGGTCGCCGATCTTGGACAGCGTGTGCAACGCCTGACTCCGTGCCTGCGCGCGCTCCGACCGCAGTTCGCCGAGCAGCCTCGGGACCGTCAGCGCCGCCGGATGGCGGGTGAGCGCCCAGGTGAGCATGTCGCGCACGTGGAACTCCGGCTCGACGGCGCAGCGCTCGACGAGCTTGCCGACGTAGCGCGGGTCGGGCGTCGTGCCGACCCCCAGGGCGGCCCGCAGCCGTACCGACGGGTCCTCGTCGGCCAGCCCCTCGAAGGCGCGGGACACGTCCGCATCCTGTTCCTGCCTGGTCATCGCGACCACCTCCTCGGCGACCAGTGAAGACCTTGTCACAGTGTCAAGGTCAAGCGGGCTCACCTGTCCGGTCAGTCGCGCGGCGCGGTGACGGCCGGCTGCCGCTCGGGCTCCACGCGCATCGGGCGTTCGTGGAACCCGCCCCCCGCGCTCCGGACGATCACGCCGCTCTCCGGTCCGTGCTCCAGGACGTGCCGGTCCTGGAGGCCCAGGCCCAGGCAGAGCCGGTGGGTCAGCCAGAAGGCGACGACCGGGCCGACGATGACGGCGTACCTGAAGAAGACGGTCACGGCCTCCACCGAGAGCTGGAACTGGTGGGCGAGCTGGTCGTTGGCCGCGGCGGCCCACAGCAGCCCGTAGAAGGCGACCCCGGCGGCGGCGACGGCGGTCTTCACGGGCGCCTCGCGCGGCCGGTCCAGCACGGCCGGGCCGGTCCGTTCGGCGGCCAGGCGGCTCGTGCTCTTGGGCCGGCCGAGCGCGTCCCGCCGGTGGAGACGCCGCAGGACGACCTGCTCGCCCAGCGGGTAGCCGGCCAGGACGGTGAAGAACACCCCGGGCACCACCAGCGTGGGCACCAGGACGGCGAGGCTGAGCGTGTACCCCCCGATCGTCAGCTCCCAGCCCGGCATGATCCGCAGGGCGCCGTCGAGGAAGCCCATGTACCAGTCGGGCACCGATCCGGCCGAGATCTGGCCGGGGCCGGCGGGGCCGTACAGCCATATGGGGGCGATCTGGAAGGTCAGGCCGAGGATGACGAGCACCCCGATGGTCGCGCCCGCCATCAGCGGGCGGACGCCCGCGCGGGCCGGCGCGGGCGCGGCGAACCGCGAGTGCCCGTGCCGCCGCACCAGCCATTCGCGGGCGGCCAGCAATGCGACCATGACCAGCGGGATCACCAGCACGTGCGCCCAGTACAGGGTGGGGATGATGGCGTTGCCGGGGAAGTCGGCGCCGAAGAGCAGTCGCGTGGCGTACGACCCCACGAAGGGGACGGCCAGCAGGACCGACCGGATCAGCCACACGCTGCCGCCGGAGAGCATGTCGTCGGGCAGGATGTTGCCGGTCTCCCCCGCGGCCATCCCCAGCGCCAGCAGCGTCACCCAGATCAGCCACTGCCGCACGCGCGGCCGGCGGAAGGCGCCGGTCACGAACATCCGCAGCAGCTGCAGCGCGACCGCCGCCACGAACACCAGCGCCGACCAGTGGTGCACCTGCCGGACGAAGAGCCCGCCGCGCACCTCCAGGCTCAGCCGCATGGCCGAGTCGAACGCCCTGCTGACCGGGACGCCGCTGAGCGGCGTGTAGACGCCCTGGTAGAGCACCGGGGACATGTCCGGGTCGAAGAACACCATGAGGAACAGCCCGGTCACCACCAGGACGGCGAAAGACCAGATCGCCACCTCGGCGAACATGAACGACCAATGACCGAGCCCCGACGACAGACGTTTCCGTACCGGTGAGCGCATCGGACCCTCCTCGTTTTCGTCTCGCCTTCAAGACGGGATACGCGGGCGAGACGTGACGCCGGGGAGGGGTGAGTTACGTCATAGACCTCATCCCTTCACCGCTCCGCCGAGCAGCCCGGAGACGAACTGCTTCTGGAAGACGAAGAAGATGAGCATGAGCGGCAGCGTGGCCAGCAGCGCGCCCAGCATCAGGCCCGAGTAGTCGACGCGGGTCAGCCCGGTGAGGTGGCTGAGCGCGACCGGCAGGACGTACTTCTCCTCGCTGGTGAGCATGAGCAGGGGCCAGATGAAGGAGTTCCACTGGCTCATGAAGGTGAAGATGACCAGCGCGCCGAGCTGGGGCCGGACCACGGGCAGCACGATCCCGTAGAAGATGCGCAGGTCTCCCGCCCCGTCCAGGCGGCCGCTCTCGATGAGCTGGTCGGGGAAGTCGAGGAAGGCCTGGCGCATGAGGAAGATGCCGAACGAGTTCGCCAGGAACGGGACGACGATCGACTCGTAGGAGTCGACCCAGCCGATGCTGGCCATCATCTGGAACAGCGGCACCAGCAGCACCTGGAACGGGATCATCATCGTCGCCAGGATCACCGCGAGCAGCAGGCCGCGCCCGCGGAAGCGGTACTTGGCCAGGCCGTACCCGCCCATTGCGCTGACCAGGACGGACAGCGCGGTGTAGACGACGGCCGTGCCGAGGCTGTTGAGCACCACGCGGGAGAAGCCGATGGTCTCCTCCAGCGACCTCAGGTTGTCCAGCAGGGCGTCGCCGGGCAGGAACGGGGGCGGGCTGCGGAACAGCTCCCTCGTGTCGTGCGTGGAGGCGACGAACATCCAGTAGAACGGCGCGATGCTGATCACCGCGCCGGCCGCCATGAACAGCCAGAGCAGCAGGCGTTTCATGACTTCTCCTTCCCGAACCACCTGAACTGGGCGTAGGAGAGCACCCCGATGAGCAGCACCACCACCCACGCCATCGCCGCCGCGTATCCGAAGTCGAACTGCTTGAAGCCGACCTGGTAGAGCAGCAGGATCGGCGACGTGGTCGCGTCGTCGGGGCCGCCGTCGGTGAGCAGCTTGTTCTCGTCGAACAGTTGGAGCGTGCCGATCGTGGAGGTGATCGAGCAGAACAGGATCACCGGCTTGAGCTGCGGCACGATCACGCTGACGAAGGACCGGAACGGCCCGGCCCCGTCGATCGAGGCGGCCTCGTACTGCTCCTTGCCGATGGCCTGGAGCCCCGCCAGCAGGATGATCATGTTGTAGCCCGTCCACCGCCAGGTGATGGACGCGATCAGTGCCACCCGGGCCCAGGCCGGGTCGTCCAGCCAGGCGATCTCGGCGCCGAGCAACTGGTTGACCATGCCTCCGTCGGTGCGCAGCAGCACCCGGAAGACCACCGCATAGGCCACCAGCGTCGTCACGGCGGGCAGGAAGTACGCGATCCGCAGCGTGGCACGGAAGCGCAGCCACGACTGGTTGAGCACATACGCCAGCGCCAGGGCCAGCCCGATCATGATCGGCACCTGGACGACCAGGATCAGCCCGACGTTGACCAGGGACTGCAGGAACCTGTCGTCGTGCAGGAGGCGCTGGTAGTTCTCCAGGCCCGCCCATTCCGTCAGGCCGTCCTCGGTGCGCTGGAGGCTCTGCAGCAGGCTGGCCCCGAGCGGGTAGGCGAAGAAGAGCGCCAGCAGCGCGGCGGCGGGTCCCGCGAAGATCCAGGGGACCAGACGGCGCCGAAGGATCATGCGATCTCCCGCTTCGTGGCGGACGCGATCTGCTCGGCCGCCTCGTCGAGCACGGCCTTGGGGTCCTTGCCGCCCACCACCGCACGCTGCAGCAGCTTCTTCAGCAGCTCGCTGGCCTCGGCGTCGTCGTCGCTGGACTCCACGGCCGGGATGTTCCGCACCTGGTCGGCGAAGATCTTGTTGACCGGCTGCCCGTCGAAGTACTCGACCGGCTCGGAGAAGTACGGGTCGGCCAGCGCGGGCAGGTAGGCCGGGAAGAGCGACTCCTGCTTCATCATCGACAGCTGGCTGTCCTTGTTCGCCGTGACGAACTCGACGAACGCCCATGCCGCCTGCTGGTTCTTCGTCTGGCCCGTGACCGCCAGCATGGAACCGCCGTTGGCCGAGGTGCGCACCCCGCCCGGCTCGAACGCGGGCAGCGGGATCACGCCGAACTTGCCCTTGAGCTCCGGCATCTCCGACACCAGCGTGCCGGTCCACCAGACGGCGGTGGGCGCGACGGCCGCCTTGCCCTCCTTGGTGGCGGTGACCCGGCCGTCCCAGCCCTGCTCGTTCTGGAGCAGGCCCTTCTCGTTCAACGTCTTGATCACCGTCAGCGCCTTGACGGCGGCGGGCGTGTTGACCGCGACCTTGCCGTCCACGAACCTGCCCTGCTTCTGCTGCTGCAACAAGGTGGTGAACAACGGCTCGCTGTTGCCCAGGTCGGAGACCATGAGCTTCTTGCCGGTCTTGGCCTTCAGCGTCTCGCCGGCCTTGATCAGGTCGTCCCAGGTCTGGATGTCGTCGGCCTTGATCCCGGCCTGCTCGAAGTAGTCACGCCGGTAGAACAGGCCGACGGGCGCGGAGTCCCACGGCAGCGCGAACAGCTTGCCGCCCTCGCCGGAGGCCGTCTGCCACTTGGCCGGGTCGAAGTCGGCCTTGAGCTTGCCGGCGACCGGGCCGAGGTCGGCCAGCCCGTTGGGGAAGTTCTTGGCGTAGCCGGCGACCCGCTCGTCCTCCAGGTGCACGACGTCGGGCAGGCCCGTGCCCGACTGCATGCCGACCGTGACCTTCTCGTAGATGTTGTCGTAGCCGACGTCGATCACGTCGACCTTCACCTTCGGGTGCAGCTTGGTGAACTCGGGCGCCAGGCGCTTGAGCGCGGTCGCTCCGACGTCGAACGACCACACCTTGACCTCGCCGGACAACTCGGCGGAGGTGGAGGCGGCAATCGTGGGGGCCGGCTTCTTGGCCGTGCCGGTGCCGCCGGTGGCGCATCCGGCGGCGAGAAGACCGGTGGCCAGCAGCCCGGCCGCGATTGTGTGGATCTTCACGGTGACCTCTTGCATCTGTAACATGTCACACTCTGAATACTGAGTGCTGAGTAACGTACGCTGAATACGCTTGATGCACCAGAGGTGAAATCGAACCGTTCCCGATGGATGCGGCCCGGCGTCCGCGATGGCGGGAATCCGGTTGCCTTCCGCACCCGAGGTTCGCGATGATCGGCCGGCATGGGGAACGTGCTGCTGACCGGGGCCACCGGAGGCATCGGGCAGGCCCTGGTCGCCGCCCTCGGCGAGGCCGGGCACCGGGTGATCGCCGTCGGGCGCGACGTCGGGCGGCTGGAGGTCCGCGGGATCGAGGCCGACCTGGCCGACCCCGCGTCGCTGGCCCCCGCGGTCGAGGCGCTGGCGGAGGAACTGACGGAGATCCGCGCGGTAATCCACTGCGCGGGGATCTCCCCCGTCGAGGCGGTCGCCGAGTCCGGCCCCGACACCTGGCGGCGCACCATGGCGGTGAACGTGGCCTCCGCCGCCGAGCTCGTCCGGCTCACGCTGCCCGCGCTGCGGCGCTCCAAGGGTCACGTGATCTTCGTGAACGCCTCCCCCGGGCTGACCGGCGTCCCGCGCTGGTCGGCGTTCGTGGCCAGCAAGGCGGCGCTGCGCGAACTGGCCGACTCGCTGCGGGAGGAGGAGGCCGTGCACGGGGTCCGGGTCACGACGGTCTTTCCGGCGGCGACGGCGACCGACCTGCTGGGCGAGGTCAGGGCCGCCTTCGGGCGCCCGTACGACCCCGAAGTGTGCATCCGGCCGGGGTCGCTGGCCGCGATGGTCGTCTGGGCGCTGAACGCGCCGCCCGACTCCTACGCGTGCGAGCTGTCGGTGGTGCCGGGCTGAAGCCCGCTCAGCCGGTCTGGGCCCGCTCGTGGGGCGGGACGTCCAGCTCGACCACGATGTGGGGTGACAGCGCCCGCAGGAAGTCGGCCGCGTCGAAGATCTTCCCCGCCGAGGCGACCCCGGCGGCCCTGGTCCGGCCGGTGAGGACGCGCTGGACGGCCTCCACCGCGAGCGGCGCGGTGACGGCGTAGATGTCCTGGCCTCGAGCCACCGCCCGCCGTTCCTCGGCTCCCGAGCGCACGACCACGTCCACCACGAACGGCTGCGCCGACCATCCGGACTCGTCGGCCGCGACCGGGGCCGGGGTGTCGGGGCTCGCCACGTCCGCGGCCGCCTCGACGGTCATGTACGTGCGCACCTCGGGAACGTCCAGGTGGCTCGGGACGGTCACGATGTCGGCCATCGAGAACTCCGCGACGACGTCGCGCGTCCCGGTCGGCTCGGGGAAGGACCACTTCTCGGCCGGCGCCCGGTCGTCGCGGTACTCCAGCCGTCCGCCGGCGTGGCGGACGCGCCGCCCGCCGCGCCGCTCCCGGGAGACCCGGCCCGCGACGCGGGTGCCGGTCGTGGGGTGCCAGCTGTCCAGGCCGTAGGCCACGTGCACCTGGTCCGCGCCGGTCCAGTCGCCCATCGCCGCCGTGACCAGCAGGTCGCCCAGGCCGCCGTAGAAGGCCATCGCGGGGACGATCACCGCTCCCGAAGCCCCGGCGCGTTCGGCGAACAGCTCGAAGGTGTCGACGTTGGCCTCGATCTCGGCGGCGACGTCCACGTACGGGATGCCGGCGCGCAGGGCCGCCTCGATCACGGGGGCGGCCGTGACGGCGAAGGGGCCGGCGCAGTTGATCACCGCTGCCACGCCGTCCAGCGCGCGGTCCAGCGACGCGGGATCGTCCGCCGACGCCTGCCTGACCTCCGCTCCCGGGGTCGACTCCGCCAGCGTCCTGAGCGCGTCCCCGTTCCGGCCCGCCAGGACGGGGACCAGCCCGCGCCGCAGCAACTCCGCCACCACGAAGCGGCCCGTGTGCCCGTACGCGCCGTAGACCGCCACCGTGATCTGGTTCATGTCCGCATCAGTCATGTGGACATCCTGGCGATCCCCGGCGGTTCCGCACGAGCGTCCGGAACGACATGATGCGTACAATTCCGGACGTGAGTACGGTCGCGATAGCCGTCGCCGACGGGATCCTGCATTTCGAGCTGGCCCTGGCCTACGAGCTGTTCAGCTCGCCCCCGCCCGTCCCCGTCGATCGGTGGTACGAGCCGGTGATCTGCGGGGCGGGCCCCGTGCGGGCCGACGGGCGGTTCCTGCTCGAACCCGACGCCGGGCTCGACCTGCTCGTACGGGCCGACACCGTGATCGTCCCCGGCTGGGCCGAGGTGGACGTCGAGCCGCCGGCCGACCTCGTCGCGGCCGTACGCGCGGCGCACGGGGCGGGCGCGCGGGTCGCCTCGCTCTGCACGGGCGCCTTCGTCCTGGCCGCGGCCGGCCTGCTGGACGGGCGGCGGGCCACCACCCACTGGGCCCACACCGACACGCTGGCCGCCCGCCACCCCCTGATCGAGGTCGATCCGGACGTGCTCTACGTGGACGAGGGCAGCGTGCTCACCGCCGCGGGCAAGGCCGCCGCCCTGGACCTGTGCCTGCACCTGGTCCGCCGCGACCACGGCTCGGCGGTCGCCAACACGATCGCGCGCCGCCTGGTCGTGGCGCCGCACCGGCCCGGCGGCCAGGCCCAGTTCGTCGCCACGCCCGTACCCGAGCCGCACGGCCACCCCCTCAGTGACCTGCTCGCCTGGACGGGCCGGCACCTGGACCGGCCCCTGACGGTGGAGGACCTGGCCCGCCGGGCGAACATGAGCTCGCGTCACCTCGGCCGCCACTTCAGGTCGATGACCGGCACCACCCCGCTGCAGTGGCTGCTGACCCAGCGGATCCGCCGCGCCCAGGAGCTCCTGGAGACCACCGACGACAGCGTGGACGCCATCGCCGAGGCCACCGGCATGGGCACCGCGGCCACGCTGCGCCGGCACTTCAACCGCACGGTCGGCGTGCCTCCGGACGCCTACCGCCGCACCTTCCGCGCCCGCCGGACGACGCCGGGTCAGCGGTCGGCGGGGTGGAAGTCGTAGGGCTTGGAGTCGTACACGTAGTAGACGCAGTCGGCGCCCGGGGCGCACTTGCCCCAGTGCTCCGCCTTCGACGGGTAGTACAGGTAGTCGCCCGCGCCGATCCGGTAGGTCTCGTGGCCCTTCACGTTCCAGAGCATGACGCCCGAGACGCCGACGACGTGCTCGGGGCTGGTGTGCCAGTGCGGGTCGAAGGGGGTGCCGGCCTTGAGGGTGAACATGGCCTCCGAAGGGCCGGTCTTCGGGTCGCCCTTCAGCTGGACGTACGTGCAGCCCTTGAGCCCTTCGCAGGGCGTGCCCGTCTCCTTGTGGGAGTGGTGGACGACCTTGCCGGGGGCCGAGTCGGCGTACGAGCTGGGGGCGCCGAGCACCATGAGGGCCAGCGCGCCGGCGGTGATCACTTTTTTGAGCATGTCGATCTCCCATTAAGTGGACCGTGGTCCGAATGTGTCCGCAAGCTATCGGACTGTGGTCCGCTTCGTCAAGCGATCCTCCGGCGCGTGCCAGACTCCTGGTCATGGCGGATGCGACCGGGCCGGGCGGCGGCGACGACGGGCCGGTGCGCGTGGGCGTCCTCGGTCCCCTCACGCTGGTCACCGCCGACGGCCCGGCGCCGGTCGGCGGCGCGCGGCTGCGGGTGCTGCTGGCCAGGCTGGCTCTTGACGCCGGGCGTGCCGTCCGGCCGGAGACCCTGGCCGAGGCGCTGTGGGACGAGGCGCCGCCGGAGGCCCCCTCGCACGCGCTGCAGTCGCTGGTGTCCCGGCTCCGGCGCGTCCTGGGGCACCCGGGGCTGGTCACCTCAGGTCCGGCCGGGTACCGGCTGGCCGTCGAGCCGGACGCCGTCGACGCCGTGCGGTTCGAGCGGCTGGCTCGGGCGGGGCGGCGTTCGTCCGCGCGGTCCCGGCCCGCCGAGGCGGCCGCCACCCTGCGGGAGGCCCTGAGCCTTTGGCGCGGTCCGGCGCTGGCCGACGTGCGGGCGGCGCCGTTCGCCGCCGCCGAGGCCGAACGGCTCGAACGTGCCCGGCTGGCCGCCCTGGAGGACCGCGTCGAGGCCGACCTGACGCTGGGCGCCGACCTCGACCTGGTCGCCGAGCTGGAGTCGCTGGCCGCCGCGCACCCGTTGCGCGAGCGCCTGCACGCCCAGCTCATCCGGGCCCTCGCCCTCAACGGCCGGGGCGCCGAGGCGCTGGCCGCCTACCAGCGCATCCGCGGCCTGCTCGCCGACGACTTCGGCGGCGACCCCGGACCGCATCTCCAGGCGGCCCACCTGGCCGTCCTACGCGGCGACCTCCCCGGCCCCCACCGGCCGCCGGGGCCGTTCGGGGCATCCGCGGCGTCCGGGCCCTCCGGGACGTCGGGGCTCTCCGGGGCGTCGGGGGTGTCGCTTGCTCGGCCGTCGCGTGGGAACCTCGATGTTCCGCTCACCAGCTTCGTGGGCCGTGACCAGGATGTGCGCCGCGTGATCGGCCTGCTCGGCCGCGCCCGGCTGGTCACGCTGGTCGGCCCTGGAGGCGCGGGCAAGACCCGGCTGGCCAACACGGTCGGCCGGCGGCTCACGCCGTCCGGTGGGGTGTGGTTCGTCCCGCTGGCCGCGATCGGCCCGGATGACGTCCCCCGCGTGCTGCTCGACCTGCTCCGGGCGCGCGAG
This sequence comes from Nonomuraea sp. NPDC049607, assembly GCF_040675375.1. Lineage (NCBI taxonomy): Bacteria > Bacillati > Actinomycetota > Actinomycetes > Streptosporangiales > Streptosporangiaceae > Nonomuraea > Nonomuraea sp. NPDC049607. The sequence goes on along the minus strand of NZ_JBFAOV010000011.1, from coordinate 193,876 downwards.
GAGGGCGCGCCCCCGCGCGGGGCGCCGCTGGACCACCTGGCCGAGATCCTCGCGGACGACGACCTGGTCCTGGTGCTGGACAACTGCGAGCACGTGGTCGAGGCCGTCGCCACGCTGTGCGAGCCCCTGCTCGGCCGCTGCCCCCGGCTGCGGGTGCTGGTCACCAGCCGCGAACCCCTGCGCATCGGCGGCGAGACCTTGCACCAGGTGCTCCCGCTCGACCTGCCCGAACCGGGCGCGACGCCGGACCAGGCCCGGTCCAGCGCGGCCGTCCGGCTCTTCCACGACCGCGCCGCCGCCGTACGGCCCGGCTTCGCCCTGGACGGCGGCCCGCTGGCGGCGACCGTCGAGATCTGCCGCCGCCTCGACGGCCTGCCGCTGGCGATCGAGCTGGCCGCCGCCCGGCTGCGCGCCCTGCCGGTCGAGGCGGTCGCGGCCCGGCTGGACGACCGGTTCCGGCTGCTCACCGGCGGCAGCCGTACGGCGCTGCCGCGCCACCGCACCCTGGCCGCCGCCGTCGCCTGGAGCTGGGACCTGCTCGACCCCGGCGAACGGGCCCTGCTGGAACGCCTGTCGGTCGTCCGCGGCAGCTTCACCGAGGACACGGCGGAGGCGATCGGCACCGCCGGCACGATCGGCGACGCGAAGGCCCCCGGCGACGCTGGGGCGGTCAGCGGTGCGGGGGACGTGCCGGAGCTGTTGGCGGCGTTGGTCGACAAGTCGCTGCTGCACCCGGCCGACTCCACCGACCCGGCCGAGCCGCGTTACCGCCTGCTGGAGACCATCCGCGAGTACGGCCTCGACCGGCTGGCCCGGCGCGCCGAGGTCGCCGCCGCGCGAGACCGGCACGCCAGGTTCTTCCTGCGGCTGGCCGAGACCGCCGACCCGTCCCTGCGCACGTCGGACCAGCTTCGCCCGCTCGCCCGCCTGTCCGCCGAACGGGACGACCTGGCGGCCGCCATCCGCTGGACGGCCGAATCCGGCGACGCCGAGCGGGCCGTCCGGTTCGGCGTCGCTCTGAGCTGGTTCTGGCTCCTGCGGGACTTCCCGCCGGAGTCGCTCGATCTGCTCGGCCGGGTGCTCCAGGTCGCCGGACCGGCCGATCGGCAGGCCCGCGCGCTGGTCGCCGCCGCCCACGCGATGGCCACCACCGAGGCCGCCGTCCCGGAGGAGGCGGACGCCGCCTTCGACCGGATCAGGACGGCCCTGGCCCAGGTCGCCCCCGGGGCCCATCCCATCGTCGAGATGGCCCGTCTGGCGCTCGGCATAGCCGCCAAAGGCGACCACGTCGTACCGGAAGACGGAACGGATCGGTGGAGCCGGTCGCTGGCGCTGCTGGTCGGGGGCGTGCTGGCCATGAACACCGGCCACCTCGACGAGGCGAGGGACGCGCTGGCCCGCGCGCTGGACGGCTTCGAGGAACTCGGCGAGCGGTGGGGCCTGGCGATGACGCTGAGCGCCCTCGGCTCGGCACTGATCCGGTCCGGCGAACCCGCCACCGCCCCCGCCCTGGCCGAACGCGCCACCCGGTACTTCCGCGAACTCGGCATGCCCGAGCACACCATGGAGAACGAGGTGGCCGCCGCGCTGCACCGGGCCGAGTCCGGCGACGTGGACGGCGGCCGGCGGCGCCTGACCGGCCTCCTGGACCAGGCCGGGCGGAGCGGGTCGGCGGAGTCGCACACCCAGGTGCGCCTGGGCCTGGCCCGGCTGGAGCTGGCCGCCGGACGACCGGCCACGGCCCGCGAACACGCCCTGGCCGGGCTGGCCGCCGCCCCGCCCGGCCGTTCCACCACGCCACCTCTGACCGCGCTGCTGCTGGGCGTACTGGCTCAGGCGGACCTCGCGGAGGGATTGCCCGACCGCGCGGCCCGCCGGCTCGACCATCCGGCGGTGCGCCTGACGCTGACCTGGCACACGCCGGTCGCGGCCGCGACCGCGGTCGTGGCCGCCGCGATCGAGCTGTGCCGCGATCGCCCGGAACGGGCGGGACGGCTGCTCGGGGCCGCCACCGTGCTGGGCGGCTGGACCGGCACCGGCGCCGCCGACGCGCGACGGCTCGCCCGGCAGGCAGAAGCCGCGCTGGGCGCCGACGGGTTCGCCGCCGCGCACGCGGACGGTGCGGCGTCGTCGCGGGCCGGAGCCGAGGGGCTGGTGACGGCGGTCTTCGCCGCGCCGCTCAGCTAGCGCCGGGTACGGGCTTGCCGAACATCGTGCAGGTCACGGCCATCTGGAGCGCCTGGGCGGCCTTGGCCAGCTTCGGGTCGCCCCCGAACTCGGCCCAGTACTCCGCGCTGATGAGGACGGTCGCCGTGCGCTTGCCGGTTCGGTCGGTGAGGTTGGTGGTCAGGTAGCCGGGCATGCCGCCGTCGTGGCCCCAGAACGTGCCGCACGGATGGGCGCCGGTCTGGATGCCCAGCCCGTAGCCGGGACCGTCCGGTTCGCGCGGGTCCATCGGCACGGTGGTGCGGAGCTGGGCGAGCTGGGCGGCGGGCAGCAGTTCGCCGGACATGAGCGCGGCGTGGAAGCGGGACCAGTCGCGCGTGGTGGACACCACCGCCCCCGCCGGGCCGCCCCACCCGGGGTCGTGGCCGGAGACGTCCACGTGGCCGTCGTGGCGCGGCCCGGCGAGCCGCCGGAACGCGGCGGGCACCGCGGACGGCAGGTGGGCGGCGTCCGGCTCGTAACCGCGGGCGTGGGGGCCGCGCCAGGCGGGGCCGGTGGCGTAATAGGTGTGATCGAGGCCGAGCGGCCGGGCGATCCGGTCTCTGAGCAGGTCGGCCAGGCTCGTCCCGGTGACCTTCTCCAGGACGGCGCCGAGCGCGGCGTAGCCGGTGTTGCTGTAGGACCACTTCGCGCCGGGCGCGAACAGCGGAGCGTGTCGCACCCCCACGGCCAGCAGTTTCTCCGGGGTCCACCGCCGCCGGTCCCTGCCGAGCATCGAGGCCCGGAGCGCCGGGTCGTCGGTGTAGTCGTACAGGCCGCTGGTGTGGTTGAGCAGCATGCGCAGCGTGATCGTCCCGCCGCCGGGCACCTTGCCGGGCAGCCACTTGTCCACCGGGTCGGTCAGGGCGAGCCGGCCCTCGCCGACGAGTCGCAGCACGAGCACGGCGACCATGGTCTTGGTGTTGGACCCCATGCGGAACTCGTCCCCCGCCTTGAGCACGTGGTCGCGTGCGGTCCAGGCGGCCTGCTCGGCGATCTCGACGGGCCGGCCGCGGCCGTCGTCGACCCGTACGATCACGCCGGGCGCCCCGGCCGCCACCACGTCCCGCGCCAGGCGCGACAGCAGGGCCCGCGGGTCGTCCCCGGCCGGCCTGGCCGTCGCGGCGGCCGGGAAGAGCGCGGCGACGGCCAGGCTCCCGACCGGCACCGCGGCCGTGAACGCGCGCAGCCACCGTGGCCGCGCCGCACGACGGGACGGGACATCACATGGGTACATGAACCGGTTCCTCCTGAGCTGGGTGACGCGAACGCCTCCACCCTCCGGCCCCTCGCTCACAAACCGCACACATCCCGCTGTCAGCCGCCGCCCGCCGATGAGTTCCGGCCGCGGGCGAGGTCTTTCTCACGGAACGACAGCAAGGAGTGGTCCGTGTGGATCTGTACAGCGTGGTGTGCGTACGCGACCGGGTGGCGGCGCAGAAGTGGTACGAGGCGTTCTTCGGCCGTCCGGCGGACGAGATCGTCGGCGAGGAGCACCTGTGGCAGGTCGGCGAGAACGCGTGGGTGGTCGTCGACGACCGGCACATGCGGGCCGCGCGCGTGGGCGGCACCATGATCACGTTCGGCGTGTCCGGCCTCGACGACATCCTGGCCCGGCTGGCCGAGCACGGCATCGAGCACGGGCCCGTGGAGACGTACGGCAACGGCGTGCGCCACGTGGACGTCCTCGACCCGGACGGCAACAGCCTCTCGCTCGCCGAGGCCCCGCCACGATGATCCCGTTAGGCTCGGGACGTGTTCGACTCCGCCGACTTCGATCTGGCGCCCTACGCCGGCCTCGACACCTCGGCGTACGTGCGGCACACGTACAACAGCTGGGACGACGCCGGCTGGCGGTCACTGCTGGTGCAGACGTTCCGGCACGCGCCCGAGGCCGACCACCTCCCCTTGCCCGCCGTGTCCGACCTGCATCTCGTGCTCTGCGTGGCGGGGAGCGCCGACCTGCGGATACGGTCCGGCGGCCGGCCGGTCCGGCGGCGCTGGGTCCCGGGGCGGCTGGAGCTCATGGTCCCCGGCCGCGCCGGGTCGATCGGCTACCGGGCGGGGGCCGGGCTGAGCACCGTCCAGGTGCACGTCCCGGCGGGGGCCGTCCGGCGGGCCGCCGACGCGCTGGGCGGTCGCGAACCCGACTTCGAGGCGTCGGCCGCCGCGCTGGCGGCCGGTGACCCGGTCGTCGAGCAGCTGCTGCGCGCGCTGCCGGGCCGCGCCGGAGCGGGCGACCTGTACGCGGAGTCCGCCGCCGCCTTCCTCGTGACGCACCTGCTGACCCAGGGCCGGGCCGAACGCCTGCCCGGCCCCGAGCACGCGGCCGTCCGGGCGGGCGTCGCCATCATGACCGAGCGGCTGGCCGAGCCGTTGACGCTGGCCGTCATCGCGGCCGAGGTGCATCTCAGCGTGTACCACTTCGTCCGGGTCTTTCGGGAGGGGACCGGCCTGACGCCCCACCGGTACCTGACCCGGCTGCGCATCGAGGAGGCGCGGCGGCTGCTGTCGTCCACGTCCCTCAGCGTCGAGCAGATCGCCGGGCGGTGCGGGTTCGCCAGTCCGGGCGCGCTGTCGGCGGCCTTCCTGCGGCAGACCGGCGTACGGCCGTCGGCGTACCGCAAGCACTGATCGCCCGCCGGCGTGCCGCGCGCCTGCCCCCGGACCGCAAGAACCGATCGATCGTCGGCAATCGCGCGCATGGCCCCCGGACGCGGCCGGTCCCTACGTTGGGGCTCATGCCGTACTCCTTCGCCGTGACCGCGCGCTCGCAGGCCGCGCCCGACGCCGTCTTCGCGGCGCTCACCCACGCCGCCACCTGGCCGTCATGGTCGCCGATCGACTCCGCCGACGTCGAGGGCGGCGATCCGGCGGCACGGCAGCGGGCCGGGGACACCCGGGTCTTCCGCACCGGGCGCAACGTCTCCCGGGAGCGGATCGTCGAGCTCGTCCCCGACCGGCGGTTCGTCTACGACAACCTGGGCGGCCCGTTCCGCTCCTACCGCGGGACGATCGAGCTCGCCCCGACCGCCGGCGTCGGCGGCACCGACATCACCTGGTCCGCCGTCTTCGAGCCGAAGCTGCCGCTGTCGGGGGGTTTCTGGCGCTGGTACCTGACCCGCTTCCTGCGGGGCATGGCCGACGGCCTCGCCACGTACGCCGCCCGCACGACGAGCTGAGATTCCATGTTTGCCGAGGCTGATCCGGGAAGAGTGGGTGGGCAACGTACTCTAGATCATCAGGAGGAAACGCCTTGTCTCAGGACATGTGGAGCTACGGTTCCGACGTCTACGGCGACAAGACTCTGGACGTGGTCGGCTTCGACGTCGAGGCCACCGACGGCTCGATCGGGTCGGTGGACGAGACGAGCCACACCGTCGGCGACAGCTACCTGGTGGTCGACACCGGCCCGTGGATCTTCGGCAAGAAGGTCGTGCTGCCGGCCGGCACCGTCACGCGGATCGACCCGCAGGAACGCAAGGTCCACCTCGCGCGGACCAAGCAGGAGATCAAGGACTCGCCGAAGTTCGACGAGGACGCCACATACAACGACGACGCCCACCGCGACGAGGTGGGCGCGTACTACAACCGCTTCAACGGCACTATCTGACCCCCGGCGACCCGGGTGACCCGTTCGGGGCCGCCCGCCGGACGCGACACGCACCGCGGAGGCTGCCAAGGCCCCACAACCTCCGCACCCGGCGGGCCCCCGAAGGGCCGCAGCACCCATGGTCGGCAATCCCCCGCCCGCGACGTGGGCGGGGCGGCCGCGGTTACTCCTCCCACTCCTTCACCTGCACCTCGTGGTCGGCCTTCGCCGACGTGTACCCGGCGTTGCCCGCCCACTCGACGGTGTACGTGTAAAGCCCCGCCTCGGTCGGCGTGTGGGTGAAGCTGTACGTCCCGTCCTTTCGGGCGCCCACGCCCGGAAGGGCGATGGTCACCGTGCCGTTCGCGTTGGTCAGGGTCCGCTTGACCGTGAGCGGGTACCCCCACCCGGAGGCCGGAGGCTTGGGCAGCAGCACTCCGCTGATCGTCACCGGGACGCCGACGAGCCACTCCTCAGGCCCGGTCGCCGTCAGCGACGAGATGTTCTTGACTGTCAGCGTCACCGACGTCGTGCTCCAGCGGGCGTCGTCGTCGCCGTTCCAGAGCACGGTGTACGTGTGCGCTCCGCCCGCCGCCGGGGTGTCGGTGAGAGTGAAGGAGCCGTCCGGGGCGGTCGTCACGCTGTCGAGCGTCTCGGTGGTCCCGCCGGGCAGGCGGTGGGTCACCGTGAGCGGTTGCGCGCCGGGCGACGCGCCGCTGGGCACTTCGAGCGTGCCGGCGAGTGTGAGCGGCTGGTTCACCACCGCGTCGGAGGCGGACGTCAGTGTCAGCTTGGAGGCCGGGAAGGTGATGTCCTCCATCCGCCACAGGTACAGCTCGCCGGAGGACGCGGTCACCACGGCGAAGGCGTCCGTGCCCGAGAACGCGACCTCGTTCGTCCTGTCGGCGATCGTGCCGTCGAGGCCGTGGACCGTCTCCCCCGTCGCCGCGTCGTACAGCACGACGTCGGAGCCGTCGGCGCCGCCGACCGCCACGTGGGCCCCGTCAGGACTGGTCGCGACGGACGTGGGGAAGCCCTCCGAGGCCGTCGCACCCGCGTAGGTGCGGGTCTTCTCCAGGCTGTCGGCGTCCCACCGGTAGGTCCGGCGCGAGGGCGAGGAGACCGCGAGCACGTCCGCTCCATCCGCGGTGACGGCGACATCCGCCAGGCCCTCGATGTCGTGCGTGAAACCGTCGATCTCGCCGCGCAAGGCAGGGGTACTGCTCACGTCGTAGACGAACAGGCTGGACGTGCTCGTGTGAGTCTCGCCCACCACCAGCGTGCCGCCGCCGGCCGCGACCAGCGGAGCACCGGAGAAGTCGGAGGTGACCGCGGTCGGCTGCGGTGTCGCCGCACTCAGATCGAGTCCGACGACGCCGCCGTCGCCGCTCTCGCAGCCGTAGCCCACCCACAGCTGGTCACCGGAGCGCGCCAGGTGGGTCGGGCACGGGTATGCCGCGAGGTCGATGCTCCGGGTGATCTGCAGGGTGGCGGTGTCGATCTCGGCGACCTTCCCGGACTCGGTCAGAGCCACGTACAGGTGGGCTCCGTCCTGTGCCGTCGCCAGCCCCGAGGCGTCGGTCAGCCCGCCGACCTCGCCCAGGAGCTCACCGTCGGTGCCGGCGGCGACGAGCTTCTCGCCGTTCGTGACAAAGACCTTGCCGCTGCCGACGGCCAGGTCCCCGGACTTGTGGACGTAGTCCACACCCAGGCCGGTCGTGGTGTCGGCGGCCGTGGCGGCCGGGCTTGCCGCGACGAGGAGCGCGGCCGCCGTGGCCAGTGCCGAGGCGAGCCCCGCTGATCGGAGGGCGAGACGTGACGCGGTGGAACAGGAAGGTGCCAGGGGTAACGGACGCACAGGGGATCTCCGCTCGGCGAGAACGATCTCAGCCTCCTGATCAAGCCAGAAGACAGCGCATCAGGTCAAGATCAACCTACGGACGAGAGTGCCATCCGCGCCGCGGACCGTCGGCGAACGCGGCCGTGTCTCTCCGTAAGCCCGGCGAACGGGGCCGGGGTCACGGGGTGGTCTGGTGGGTCAGGATGTGGAGGGCGTCGGCGGAGGGTGGGTCGGACGGGGTGTAGATCTCGACCCGGTGGTCCGGGCTGTCGGGCTGGAGCCAGACCTGGTAGTCCACGCTGACGGCGCCGACCGTGGGATGCCGCAGGCGCATCGTGCCCACCGTGCAGTCGGCGACCTCGCCCACCGCCCACAACGTCGCGAACTCGTCGCTGCGCATCGTGAGCTCCCCGATCAGCTCGGCCAGGCGGGCGTCCGTAGGGAAGCGGCCCGCGGTGAGCCTGAGGTAGGCGACGTGGATGCGGGCGAGTTCGTCCCAGTTGCGGTGCAGGTCGCGGAAGAGCGGGTCCAGGAAGAACATCCTCGGCATGGACGGGCGGTTCTCCGGATCCCAAGGCGCCTCGAACGGCAGGTGCTCGCCCATCAGCGCGTGACCCGTACGGTTCCACGCCAGGACGTCCCCACGCCGGCCGAGCACGACCGCCGGCGTCGTCTCCTTCAGCGACTCCAGAAGCGCGAGCACCCGCGGATGAGGCTCCTCGCGGGGCGGCCGGGACAGCCGGGCGCGGGAGGGCTGCCGGGCGAGGTTGTGCAGGTGGACGGTCTCGATCCGGTCGAGCCGCAACACCCGCGCGAGGGCGTCGAGCACCTGCTCGGAGGCGGTCTCCGCGAGCCCCTGCTCCAGACGCGTGTAGTACCCGGCGCTCACCCCGGCGAGCTGCGCCAGCTCCTCACGCCGCAACCCGGGAACCCGGCGGGCCGTCCCGAAGGTACGCAGCCCGATCGCGGCGGGCGTGACCCGGTCACGACGGCTCTTCAGAAACGTTCCGAGACTCTCCACACCGTCGAGCCTAGGCCGACCGGTCGGGTCCGTGGGTACACCTGCTGGGTGCACCCACGCCAGGGGGATGGTTGCCGGGCGCGTCCTGCCCGAGTGTCGGCCCCATGTCTCGACAGCACACGCACACTCCTCCGGGCCTGCGGGCCTGGCTCGGCCTCCTGGTGATCCTTGGGCCCGTCCTGCTGGTCTCCATGGACGGCTCGATCCTGTTCCTGGCGATGCCCCGGATCAGCCAGGCCCTCACGCCGACCGCCGACCAGGCCCTGTGGACCCTCGACATCTACGGCTTCGCGGTCGGTTCGCTGCTCATCACGTTCGGCAACCTCGGCGACCGGTACGGGCGGCTGCGGCTGCTCCTGATCGGCGCCGCCGTGTTCGGTGTCGGCTCCACGGCGGCGGCGTTCGCGCCCAGCGCCGAGCTCCTGATCGCGGCCCGCGCGCTGATGGGGGTGGCGGGCGCGACCCTGCTGCCGTCGGCGCTGGCCGTGCTGAGCGAGCTGTTCGCCGACCCGCGGCGACGGGCGCAGGCCATCGGCATCTTCGCCGCGGCGTTCGCGGCCGGGTTCGCCGTCGGGCCGATCGCGGGCGGCGTCCTGCTGGAACGGTTCTGGTGGGGGGCGGTCTTCCTGATCAACCTGCCCGTCATCGCGCTGTTCCTGATCTTCGCGCCGGTCCTGCTCCGCGAGGTGCGCACGACGCGCGCCGGCCGCGTGGACGTGCCCAGCGTCGTGACCTCGGCGGCCGGTCTCCTGCTCACGATCTACGCACTCAAGAACGCCGCCGCGGAAGGTCCGTCGATCGTCCCGGTGCTCGCGGGGGCGGCCGGGGTGGGGCTGCTGGTGTGGTTCGGCCGCAGGCAGCGGAGCCTTCCGCACCCGTTGATCGAGTTCTCGCTGTTCCGCGACCGGGTGTTCACGGTGGCGATCATCACGGGGCTGCTGCCGCTGGCGGCGTGGTCGGCGACGGCGTACCTGTCGGGTGTCTACCTGCAGTCGGTGCTCGGTCTGCCGGTGCTGCACGCGGCGCTGCTCGCGCTGCCCGGCGCGGTGGTGCTCACCGTCACCTGCGTCGTCACCCCCTTCGTGGTGGAACGCGTCGGCAAGCGGGCCGCGCTCGCCGTCTGCCACTTCTCCATCGCCGCGGGGCTGCTGGTCCTGCTCCCCACGGCCGTCACGGGCGGGGTCGGCTGGTACGTCGCCTCGACCGTCGTCGCGGGCGTCGGCTACGGGATCTCGTTCAGTGTCGTGGCCGACACCGCCGTCGGGGCCGTGCCGCCGGAACGGGCCGGGGCGGCGGGGGCGCTGGCCGAGACCAGCAACGAGATCGGCAACGCGCTCGGCATCGCGCTCCTCGGCTCGCTCGCCGCCCTGGTCTTCCGGCTCCAGGGGCCGGACCTGGCCCCCACGCTGGACGGGACCCTCCAGCTCCCCGCCCTCGTGCCGGCGGCGGTCACGCAGGCCAAGACGGCCTTCGTCACGGGGTTGCACGTCGCGGCGGCGGTGGCCGGCGTCCTGCACGTGGTGCTCGGCGTCGTCGCCCTCCGGCCGGCGCAGGCGCGGAACGGCCTGCGTCCGGTCGGGCCGGGGCTGTGAGGGGGCGCGTTCACCTGTCCGTCAGGAAGGCGAGGGCGTCAGGGGCGAAGCGCTTGTCGGTGAAGGTGCCGCTGTGGGTCCGTCCGGGGTAGACGGTCAGCCGGGCGCCGGGGATGCCGTCGACCGTCTCCCGGGCCAGGTCGAGCGGGTAGACGAGGTCGTCGGCGCCCTGGATCAGCAGGGTGGCCGCCTTGATGTCGTGCAGGCGTCCGCGCAGGTCGAAGCCGTCCTCGGCGTTGAGCACGGTGACGGCGTCGGTGCGGTCGGCGCGGCCGCCGTCCGAGAGCCAGAGCAGGCCCTTGAGCAGGACGCGGCCGAGCGCCGATTCGGTGACGATCTCGGCCAGCGCCGGGCTCGGCCGCCTGCCCTGGCGGGCGCGTTCGATGTAGCCGCGCTGGGCCCGCCTGCCGGCCGGGCCGAGGGTGCCCGCCGTGCCCGCCAGGACGAGGCGGTCGACCAGGCCGGGATGGTCGGCGGCGAGTTGCAGGGCGATGGATCCGCCGGTGGACAGGGCCAGCACGTCCACCGAGCCCTCGAACGTGGTCCTGATCGCCTGGGCGAAGATCGCGGCGAGGTCGGCCATGGTCGTGGTCGGCGGCAGCCCCGGCGGGCGGTTGACGACGTACACGGTGAAGTGAGAGGTGAACGGCCGCACCATGCGCATCGTGGACCAGCGCGTCAGGCCCGTCGGGTTGGCCGCTTCGGGGGTGTAGATCAGGACGATCAGGGGCGGTCCTTCGCCGGCCGACAGATACGGCAGGTCGTTCAGCATGGGGAAATCCATATCCGTGTGAACTATTTGGATTTTTGTTCACAGGATACGGCAACGCGTCGACGGCCGTTGATCGGCCGGCCGATGGGCTACAGTCGTCCGCCATGGCCGAATCCTCCTACCTCACCACGACCGCCGACGCCTACGACGCCGTCGCCGAGCTGTACGCCGATCTCGCCCGGGACTCGCTCGCCCGCCTGCCGCTGGATCGCGCGATGATCTCCGTGTTCGCCGAGCTCGTACGGGCCACAGGACCCCGGCCCGTCGTCGAGGCCGGCTGCGGCCCCGGCTACATGACGGCCCACCTGCGTGACCTCGGCCTCGACGCCTTCGGCATCGACCTGTCCCCCGCGCTGCTCGACATCGCCCGAAGGGACTTCCCCGGCCTGCGTTTCGAGCTCGGCTCGATGGACACCCTCGACGTGGCCGACGGCGAGCTGGGCGGCCTGGTGTCCTGGTACTCCATGATCCACGTCCCGCCGGCGGAGCTGCCGGCGTACTTCGCCGAGTTCCGCCGGGTGCTGGCCCCCGGCGGCCACCTCCTGCTCGGCTTCTTCGAGGCCGAGGGCGATCCGGTGACGGAGTTCGACCACAAGGTCACGCCGGCCTACCGGTGGCCGATCGACGACCTGGCCGATCTGGCCCGCAAGGAGGAGTTCGTCGAGGTGGGACGGATGCTGCGCGAGCCCCTGGAGGACGAACGCTTCCGTCGTGGCCATCTCCTGATGCGCGCCGCGACCCCCGCCGCCGCAGACTAGACGCACGGGCCCGCGGGCACCCCCGCCGACGACTGTTCGAGCTGAACCGGCCCACCCACGGTGGACGCCCGTCAGGGGGCCGACGTGGGGTGGGCGTAGAGGTTTCCGTTGGAGGCGCCGAGGTAGACGAAGCCGTCGGCCACGACAGGGACGGTCTCGACGGCGCCGCCGGTGCGGAACCTCGATCGCACGGCGCCGGTGGCGGGGTCGAGCGTGTACACGGTTCCGTCGCCGCCGGAGACGTGGACGGCGCCGCCCGCCGCCACGGGGCCGGTCCCGCAGCCGCCGGGCAGCGGGAGCCGCCGGCGTGGCCGGCCCCTGTCGAGCGCGTACAGCGTGCAATCGCGGCCGACGGTGTGGACGAGGCCGTCCGACACGGCGACGCTCCAGTGGTACATGGGCCGGTCGCCTCTGGCCTCGAAGCTCCACAGGCGCTCGCCGGTGGCGGCGTCCAGTGCGTGCGTGGTGCCCCGGTCGTCGCCCAGGTAGACGGTCCCGCCGGTCACCACCGGAGGGGCGGAGACGGGGCCGGGGATCCGGGACCTCCATCGGACCTCGCCCGAGGCGACGTCCACGGCGTTCACGTCGCCGCTGCCGCTCACCACGTAGACGGTCGCGCCCGACCGTCGCAGCAGGACGCGGTCGTGTCCCCCGCCGAGCCGCCACCGCCGTTCCACGGTTCCGGTGGCGGGGGTCAGGGCGTACATCACGCCGTGGTCGTCGCCGGTGAGGACGACGTCACCGGCCGACACGGGCTTGGGGGCCAGCAGGTCGCCCGCGGGTTCGAAGCTCCACAGCCGCCTGCCCGAGGCGGCGTCGAGCGCCACGAGTTCGGCCTTCGAGGACCAGGCGGGATGCCGGGTCCACAGGTAGAGGCGGCCCGCCGCGACCACGAGACCGACGGGATCGCCGATCCTGCGGCTCCAGCGGGGGCGGCCGGTCGCCGCGTCCAGCGCCACCAGGCTGCCCGTGCGGGAGGCCGCGTACACGGTGCCGTGCGCGACCACGTGGTCCTCCCCCACGGGCCCGCCCGTCTGACGGCGCCAGCGCACCGCGCCGGTGGCGGCGTCCAGCGCGGACACCGTGCCGTCGGCGCTGGACGCGTAGACGACGCCGCCCGTCACCACCGGTTCGGTACGGATGGCCGCGTCCGTCGGAAAGCTCCACCCGCGTTCGCCCACCGGGACGGGGGCACGGACGCCCGGCCGGTACCGGGCCAGCAGACGGTCGCGCAGCACCGGCGACAACAACCGCACCGCCTGCCGGGACGACGAGGTCAGCCGGACGACGGCCGGCCCCACGTTGACGAGCGTCGCGCCGTAGAAGCCGTCCGTCGCGTCCACCGTGTAGGACAGGAAGCCCGGGGCCTCGGTGGTGGGGTCGACAGGGTTGGCCGCTCTGACGGTGGCGGACTCGGCGGCGTACAGCCTGCGCGCGCTCTCCTCCGACGGCGCCACCCACTCCACCGACAGCGAGACGACGGCGCCGTCGTCGGCCCGCGGTATCCAGTCGCAGCGCGCCGTGCCGTCCGTCGCCGGGGCCGGGCGGTAGCCGTCCGCGTACGCCGCCAGGTCGCGCCCGGTCAGCAGGCCGCAGGCGTCCGGCCAGGCGGTCTGCGGGCGTACCGTCCCGTGGACCGGCCGGTACGCCGTCAGCCGCCCGTCTCCCGGGACGTCGCTGAACACGAAGGCCAGGCCCTGGCTCGTCCCGGCGAAGGAGACCAGGCCGGCGGGCAGGTCGATCGGCAGGCCGCCGGGCTCTCCGGTGACGGGGTCCACGGAGACCAGGTAGGCGGGCAGCGGCCAGGATCGCGGGGCGGGCCGCATGGTGGCGGGGCCGGCGTACAGGGGCGCGGCCCGGCGGCCGGGCGGGCTGACCCTGACGGCCTGGGAGCGGCTGGACAGCAGGCGGCCGTCGGGGCCGAGGAAGAAGTCGTCGTCGGCCGCCCTGGCCCGCACGTACCCTTCGGCGTTGGCCGTGAGCTCGATCGACGGGCCGCCGCCCTTCGTCGTGGCGGACGACGACGGCAGCGGGCGCGTCCGTCCCTGCCGCAGGGTGCGCGGATCCATCGAGGACAGCCGCAGTTCGCCGTCCCGGCAGTGGCTGAGCAGCCACACCGAGCGGGCCGTCGCGGCGCCGGTCAGCCGGCAGCCCGGCGGGTAGGCGGAACGGGCCGTGGCCGTGCCGGTCCGCGCGTCGAGGGCCAGGATCTGGAGGGGTTCGTCCGGCTGCTCGAACACCACGATGCCGTGTTCGGTCGCCAGGATCCGCGGGCCGCGGTAGTGGCCGGCCTCGTCCAGCCGGGGCTGACGCAGGGCGACGATGATCGGGCGCCGCCACAGGGGCGCGCCCGTGGCCAGGTCGTGGCCGTACAGGGTCTGCTCGGGGGCGTCCGGTTCGCCTCTGGCGACGACGAGCGTGCCGCCCGCGAGCCAGACGCCGGTGACGGACGAGGGCCGAGCCGGACCGGCGGGGACGGTGAGCCGGAGCACCCCCGTTCGCGGGTCGTGGATCCGTACGTCGCCCTGCCGCGTCGCCACGGCGACCGCCCGATCTGACACGGCGTGACTGCGGGCCTCCTGGGCCATGACGCCGTGCCCGGCCTCGACGGGCACCGACCACACCGCCCGCCACTCGACGGGGACGCGACCGGCCCCGGTCACGTCGGCCCCGGCCGAGCAGGTGGCCAGGATGACCACCAGCAGCGTCGCCGCCGACCGGTATCCGCCCGCGGTCAGCACTGCCCGGCCTTGGCGAGCTTCCGCTCGATCGCGCACGCCTCGCCCCTGGAGATCGGCCGCCAGCCGCCGAGCGGGGAGGTGGTGTAGTAGGCGCGGTAGGTGTCGGAGGTGCCGGTCACCCGGAACGGCGTACGGTCCGGCCCCTGGATCGTGAGCTGCTCGGTCCGGTCCCCCGCGAGCACAGTGACCAGCAGGTCGAAGGCGTAGTAGGCGGCAGTGCCGGTGACCGTCATGGAGAGCGTGACTCGTTCGTCCTGCTTGAGGTCGATCTGCTTCTTCCTGAAGTAGGAGGTGTCCGGGTCTTCGGGGGTGGTGAAGCGGGGGGCGGGCTGGTCGAGGTCGGCGGCGAGCTCGACAGCAGGGGACTCTCCGGCGGGGGTGTACACGAACAGCGCGCCGTCCGAGATCGGCCTGCGGTCGAGGACGCGCGGCCGGACGTCGACGATGCGCAGGCTGCTGCGGTTGCCGACGAGGACGACGGTGACCTCCGCGCTCTCCAGCGGGGCCCAGTCGTGGCTCGCCATGACGGTGTCGCGCCGCGAGCCGGACGCGCCGCCCAGCAGGACGGCCCGGTCGGCGGGGTCGGTCACCGGCTCCCGCAGGGTGGTGTCCTGGGCGGCGTACTCGACGGCCACGTAGCCGACCTTGACGGGGGGCTCGCCGCTGATGCTGCCGACGGTGTCGGAGCCGCGCGCGTTGAACCAGGCGGTGAACACGACCCCGATCGCCGCGACGATCACGGCGCTGAGGATGCCCGCCAGCCACGTCCGCACGGCCTTCCACTTTCCGGCCTCCTCCGTAGGGACGGGGGTGGCACGCTTTTTCTGGCGCGCTCTGGCCATGGGCGTCCCCTTCATCGGCGGAGTGCGGCAGCTGATGTATAGCTGATGGGACGGCTGCTCAACCGCCCTGTCGGCGAATTCCGCATCGAATTTCCAAGCGCGTGGTATGTGACTAATAGCCGTATATTTCGCGAAAAGTCGATCTTTTTTCAGGCTGTGATCGCGTGAGAACAGGTCCTAGGCTGGCCGGGGTGACGGGAGCGGCGGCGGGCGCGCGGACGCAGGAGCAGATGCGGCAGCGGAACCTGAGCGAGGTGCTGCGACGCGTCCACAAGGACGGCGCGGTGTCGCGGGCCGCGCTCGGCCGCGGGATGGGCCTCAACCGCAGCACCATCATGGACCTGACCGCAGAGCTCACCGCCGCCGGGCTCGTCCGCGAAGGGGTTCCCGCCGGGCGTGGCCGCGCGGGGCGGCCGTCCATCGTCGTCATGCCCGAGCGGGGGACGGTGTACGGGCTCGCCTTCGACGTGGCCGTGGACCGGCTGCTCGCCGCCCGTGTCGGGCTCGGCGGCCAGGTCCTCGACCGCCGCGAGGCCGTCCGCGCCCGTGCCGGGGCCGACCTGGAGGACGTCGTCCGAGTCCTCGCCGCCTTCGGCCGCGAACTGGTCGCCGGGGCCGATCCCGGCGCGTCGTGCGTGGGGGTCGGCGCTTCGTACTGCGGGTTGATCAGGCGTGCCGACGGCACCGTCCGGTACGGGCCGCACCTCGGCTGGGTGGACCAGGCGTTCGGCCCGGAACTCGCCGCCGGGCTCGGCCTCGGGCTTCCCGTCGAGGTGGGCAACGAGGCGCACCTGGGCGCGGTCGCCGAGCACGTACGCGGCGCGGGACGCGACGTCGACAACCTCATCTACCTGCACGGGGACGTCGGTGTCGGCGGCGGGATCATCGTCGGCGGCGAACTCCTGGACGGCGACTCGGGCTACGGCTGCGAACTCGGGCACATGCTGGTCAACCCGTTCGACGGGCGGCCCTGTCTGTGCGGGTCGCGCGGCTGCCTGGAGGCCGAGGTGGGGGAAGAGGCGCTGCTGGACTACGCGCGACGCTCCGACGGCCTCATCGGACGCGACGGCATCCGGGCCGTCGTCACCCTGGCCGGGACCGGTGACGCCCGGGCGCGGGACGCCCTGGACCGCGTCGGCGACTGGCTCGGCGTCGGCGTCGTCAACCTCATCAACCTGTTCAACCCGGCGCTCGTGGTCTTCGGCGGCATGCTCCGCGACGTCTACCCGGGCGCCGCGCCACGCGTCCGCGCCCGGATCGACGCGCATGTCCTGCCGGTGTCACGTGAACGCGTCCGCCTGGCCGTGACGGCCCTGGGTGACGACACCACGCTCGCCGGCGCCGCCGAACTCGCCTTCGCCGGCCTCCTGGACGACCCCCTCAACACCCTGGCCACCCGACGTGGGCCGGCGATTTGAGTTCACCCATAGGCGAACCTCTAGCGTCGTCGCCATGACGGAGAACATCACCGACGCCCGCCTCCGGATCGCCGTGGTGATCGGCAGCGTGCGCACGCCCAGAATGGCCGACCCGCTCGCCGCGTGGCTGGAGCGCGAGCTCACCACGATCGACTGGCTCGACCTCGACCTGATCGACCTGGCCGCGGTCTCGCTGCCGATGCACGAGCTGCAGCCCGGCGGAGCGGCCGCGTCCCCGATCGGCGGCACCCTCGCGAACGCCGACGGATTCGTCTTCCTCGTCCCGGAGTACAACCACAGCTTCCCCGCGCCGGTGAAGAACGCGATCGACTGGCACTTCACCGAGTGGGCCTACAAGCCGGTCGCGTTCGTCGGGTACGGCGCCTCCGGCGGCATCAGGGCCGTGGAGCAGCTGCGCGCGGTCTTCCCCGAACTGCGGGCCACCACGGTCCGCGAGTCGGTGCTGCTCCCGATGCCATGGGAGAACCTGGACGCCGACGGCCGTTTCGTCCCTCCGCCGGGCTCGGCGCAGGCGCTGCACCTGATGATGGGCGAGCTGCGTACGTGGGCGCGGGCGCTGCGTCCCATCAGGGTCCCCGACCTGGCCGGCCGACGGTGAACGAGCCGACCGGCGCCGACCACGCCGGCTTGGAGGCGGGCGCGGCCTCGCTCACGGTCGGGCAGGTGGCCGAGGCCGCCGGGGTGACGCCCAACGCCGTCCGCTTCTACGAGCGCTACGGCGTGATCAGCGGCCACCGCACCAGCGGCAACGCCCGCCGGTTCACCGTCGACGCGGTCTGCCGGATCAGGCTCGCCCTCGCCGCCCAGCGCGTCGGCATCACCCTCAAGGAGAGCGCCGACATCCTCGCCGGCATCCCGCCGCTCTCCCGCGATCTCGACCAGTGGGTCGCCGCGGGCGAGGAACTCGTCCGGATCGGCCGCGCCCGCATCGACGCGCTGCAGACGACCGTGAACGACCTGGCCACCCTGGGTTTCCTCCAGAACACCCCTTGATCCACCGGCCCCGGCGGCCGAGTTCACCGCCTCGCACGCTGCCGGCAGGTGACTCGTCCCCGGCCGAGAGAAGGACATATCATGCGCAACCTCCATGGCAAGACCGCGCTCGTCACCGGCGCGAGCAGGGGAATCGGCCGCGCCATCGCCCGGCGTCTGGCCGGTGACGGCGCGCGCGTCGCCGTCCACTACGGCGGCAACGAGCAGGCCGCCGCGGAAACCGTCGCCGCGATCGAGGCGGCCGGCGGGCAGGCGTTCGCCCTGCGGGCCGAACTGGGCACGCCCGGCGACGCCGAACGTCTGTGGGGCGCCTTCGACGCCCGCGCCGACCGGCTGGACATCCTGGTCAACAACGCCGGCGTGCTCAACGACGAGCCGGGCATCGAGCACGTCACCAGGCAGCAGTTCGAGCGGATCTTCGCGATCAACGCCACCGCCCCCTTCTTCGTCACCCAGCACGCCCTGCCCCGGCTGCGCGACGGCGGCCGGATCATCAACATCTCCACGATGCTGACCCGCGGCTCGGCGATGCCGCAGTCCATCAGCTACGCCATGTCCAAGGGCGCGCTCGACGTGCTCACCTCGACGCTGGCCAAGCAGCTCGGCCCACGCGCGATCACCGTCAACACCGTGGCTCCCGGCGTCATCGACACCGACATGCATCAGGGCAGGCTCGTCGGGGAGGCGCTGGCCTGGCTGTCGTCGCTGTCCCCCATGGGCCGCGTGGGCACCCCCGCGGACGTGGCCGACGCGGTCGCGTTCCTGGCCGGCGACGACAGCCGCTGGGTGACCGGCCACTGGCTGGACGCCTCGGGCGGCACCCTGCTCTGACGGCACCCTAGCCGAGCAGCCGGAGAACCCTCTCGGCCTGGGTCTCCAGGGCGCCCGCCGGGTTGTGCGGCGTCGCCGGGCCACCGGGACCGAGCTGGAGGAACCAGCCCAGCGCGATCAGGCGGCGGAAGTCCCTGACCCGCTCGGCCTCCCGCGGGGCGAGGCCGACCCGGGACAGCAGCCGCCGCGCGTCCAAGGCGCCGTCGAGGTGGGAGATGTGCTCGCACAGCTCGCCGAGCTCGAAGGCACGGTCGTTGCGGCCGGAGTCCTCCCAGTCGACGATCCGGACGCGACGCTCGTGCTCGTCCCACAGGTAGTTCGCGAGGTTGCCGTCAGCCGGCCCCAGAACGGGCGCCGGAGACCCGGCCAGGAGCCTGTCGGGGGCCGCGGAGGCCAGCCAGGCGACACCCGCACGGTACGCCTCCCGCACCACGGGCTCTTCGCCCAGGTCACGCCGCCTGCCGGCCCAGGCGCGAGCCTTGGTGACGGCCGCGGCGGGCCCCCAGGGGGCGGGCTCGACCGCGTCCACCACCCGGCGCGGGACCCGGTGCAGCCGGTCGAGGGCGGTCGCCATCGCCTGGATCTGCTCGTCGGTGATGTCCTCGCCGCGCAGGACGCGGCCGGGCAGCCGGGTCATCACGATCATCGGCGGATCGGCGTCGAGCGCGGCCTCCACAGGGGTGGGCGCGAGGCCGGGGGCGTGCTCGGCGAGCAGGGTGAGGGCTGTCCACTCCCGGTGCGGTTCTCCTCGTCCCCACGAGGCGTACCGCTTGGTCACGACGTCGTCGTGGAACTCCAGGTCGTGGGTGCATCGGCCCGTCATACGCCCGCGTCGCCCCTTACGGTGGCACCTCGCGCGGCGGCCGGGCGCAGCCGCGACAATGGGAACATTATGGACAATTTCCTCTCCTCATCCATGAGCGGTCGCGCGCGGGCGCGCGAGCTGGGCGTCGTCGTCGGCGACATGCCGACCGGGCCGTTGAACGCGATCACCGATGTCGAAGGCGTCCTGGTGGGTCACGCCACCCTCGACGACGGCGCCGAGCTGCACACCGGGGTCACCGCCATCGTTCCCCGGCAGCTGACCGCCGAACGGCGCGGGCTGCCCGCGGCCGTGTACGCCGGCAACGGGTACGGCAAGCTGGTCGGCTCGACCCAGATCGACGAACTGGGCGTGCTGGAGTCGCCGGTCGTCCTGACCGCCACGCTGTCGGCGTTCCGGGCGGCGGACGCGCTGGTCACCTATCTGATGGACGGCAACCCGGAGGGGATCTCCTTCAACCCGGTCGTGGGCGAGACCAACGACGGCTTCCTGTCCGACATCCGGCGCCGCCCGATCACCGAACGGCACGTGCTCGACGCGCTGGAAGGGGCGTCCGGCGGGCTGCCGGCGGAGGGCTGCGTGGGGGCGGGCACCGGGACGACGGCGCTGGGCTTCAAGGCGGGCATCGGCACCTCGTCCCGGCGGCCGGTGGTGGACGGCGTTCCGGTCACGGTCGGAGCGCTCGTCCAGTCCAACTTCGGTGGCGTGCTGACCGTGCGGGGCGTCCCGATGCCGGTCGAGGAACTCGTCCCGGGGGCGGCGAACGAGGAGCCGGTCGGCAACTCCTGCATGATCGTGGTGGCCACCGACGCGCCGCTCGACGCCCGTCAGCTGGCCCGCCTGGCCCGGCGGGCGATCTTCGCGATGGGCCGCGTGGGGGCGTCGTACTCCCACGGGAGCGGCGACTACGCCATCGCCTTCACCACCGCGTCACCGCAGGTCCCGGCCCTGCCCGACGCCAGGCTGAACCCGGTGTTCGCCGCGGTCATGGACTCGGTCGAGGAGGCGCTGCTCAACTCCCTGTTCGCCGCGACGACCACGACCGGCGTGCGCGGCCGCACCAGCCATGCCGTCCCGTACGACCGGCTGCTGGAGCCGGCGCCCGGAGAGCCGGTCGGGTAGCCGTTCGGCGGTCAGGACGGCTGGAGCTCGTCGAAGAGGGCGAGGGCTTCGGCGGGGTCCGGGCTCACCAGGCGTTCCAGACCGGCCGCGGTGATCTTCGCGTATTTGGCGGCCCGTGCCCACATCTGCTGCTCGAAGGCGCGGACGGCCTCGTCCGGGTCGCCGGGGTTTGCGGCGACGGCCTCGGCGAGCTCGGCGCCTTCCAGCATCGCGAGGTTCGCGCCCAGGCCCAGCGGGGGCATCAGGTGGGCGGCGTCGCCCAGCAGCGTCACCCCGGGTACGTGGTCCCAGGTGTGGGCCACGGGCATGACGTAGAGGGGGCGGCGGGTGAACGTGGTGCCGTGGCGGAGGAGATCGAGGACGGGAGCGGCCCACCCGTCGAACAGGGCCAGCAGGCTCGACCGCACGGCCTCGGCATCGGCATCGGCCGGGTCCGCCGCGTCCAGTGGTGCGCGGAACTGGGCGTAGACCTTGACGTGGCCGCCGCTGTTGCGCTGGGCGACGACGGCGCGGTTCACGCCGTACACGGCCAAGGAACCGTCGCCGATCAGGCGGGCGAGGTCGGGGTGGCGGGCGTCGACGTCGTCCAGGGAGGTCTCGACGGAGGTGACACCGGTGTAGCGCGGCGTCGCGGACGAGAGCGCCGCGCGGACCCGGGACCAGGCGCCGTCCGCGCCCACCACGAGGTCGAACGCCTCCTGCCGCCCGTCCGCGGAGCGGACCAGCACGCCGTCCCGGGTGCCGGGCACCACCTCGGTGACACCCCGCCCCCATTGGACGTCCAGAGGGCCGAGCAGCAGGTCACGGAGTTGCCCGCGGTCGATCTCGGGATTGGCCCGCTCATCCGGACGGGGTCGCCAGTCACGCAGGACGGTCCCGTCCGTGTCCAGGATGCGCATGGCCTGTCCCTCCGGACGGGACAGCGTCCGGAATCCCGCCAGCAGCCCCGCCTTGTCCAGCGCGCGCTGGCCCATCCCTTCGTGCAGGTCCAGCGTGCCGCCCGGAGACCGGGCGCCAGGGGACGAATCGCGTTCGAGGACGGTGACGGGATGGCCATGGCGGTGCAGGACGCGGGCGAAGGTGAGGCCGGCGGGGCCGCCTCCCACTACAGCGATACGATGTCTCATGTCGATACACTGTATTTCCTCGATACACCGTATCGCAACACTACGATGTATCCATGACTGTGTGGGACCGTCCGGAGCCGCCGACCCGCCCCGCGCCGCTCGACCGGGAGCGCATCGTCGCCGCCGCCGTCGCGCTGGCCGACGAGGGCGGGCTGGAGGCGGTGTCGTTGCGCAAGGTCGCCGCCCGGCTCGACGTCGGCCCGATGCGCCTGTACGGCTACCTGTCCACCAAGGAGGAGCTGTTCGACCTCATGGTGGACGAGGTCTACGCCGAGATCCTCCCCGAGGAGCCGCCCGGTGACTGGCGGGAGGCGCTGCGCGGCCACGCCGACCGCATCAGACGGGCCGCCCTCCGGCACGAATGGCTGGCCGACCTGCTCGGCGGACGTCCGAGCCTGGGCCCCAACGCCCTCGCCGCGACAGAGGGCATGCTGTCCGCCCTCGACGGCGTCGCCGACCTCGACACCGTCATGCGGGCCGTGGAGACGGTCAGCGCGTACACCACCGGCGCGATCAGGCGCGAGGTCGCGGGCCTGCGGGCCGAGCGCGCCACGGGCCTGTCCAAGCTCGACTGGCAGCGCGCCCGCGGCCCGCACGTGAGCAGGATGCTGGCCACGGGCCGCTTCCCCTCGCTGGCCAGGCTCGTGCACGACGGCACGGAGGTGGACGCCGATGAGTCCTTCGCGACCGGCCTGGACTGGGTCCTCGACGCCGTGGCCGCCAAGTTCGGCCTCTAGGATGGTCGCCGCCGGACGCGCACGGCAGGACGACGATCGCCTGCGGGCGCTGTTCGACGCGGCCCGGGACGTCTTCGGCGCCCCGGAGGCGGCCGAGGCGTCCGCGAGGCTCCGGCAGTGCGCCGCCGTCTGCGAGGACTACGCCGACCGCGTCTTCACCGCCCTCCACGAACCGCCACCCGCGACGGACCACGACGCGGCGGCGCCCGAGACGTCCCGGGCGACCCCGCGTGAGGCACTGGGGGGCAGGCGATGACGCCTTCGGTGTCGGCCGTGTCGGGGCGGCGGATGTGGCCGTTGTACGCCGCCGGGTTCACCACGGCGTTCGGCGCGCACGGCATCGCCGCCAACCTCGGCGGGTTCTCCGGCGACGCGGTCACCTCGCTGCTCGTCCTCGGCGCGCTGCTGGCCCTGTACGACGGCGCCGAGGTGCTGCTCAAGCCGCTGTTCGGCAGCCTCGCCGACCGGATCGGCGCCCGTCCGGTGCTGCTGGGCGGCCTGGTGGCCTTCGCGATCGCCTCCGCCCTGTACGTCGTCGCCGACAGCCCCGGCTGGTTGTGGGCCGCCCGCCTGGGCCAGGGCGCGGCGGCCTCGGCGTTCTCACCGTCGGCCTCGGCGCTGGTGGCCAGGCTCAACCCCGCCGCCAAGCTCGGCCGGGCCTTCGGCGGCTACGGCTTCTGGAAGTCGATCGGCTACACCCTGGGCCCGCTGCTGGGCGGCGTGCTGGTGTGGGCCGGCGGCCTGCGGCTGCTGTTCGCGGTCCTGACAGTGCTGGGCCTGGCGGTCGCCGTGTGGGCCGCGCTGGCCGTGCCCACCGTGCCGCCGCTGCCCAAGGCCCGCCAGACGGTGCTGGACCTGGCGCGGCGCCTGGCCGACCCGGCGTTCCTCGTCCCGACCGCGGCCCTGGCCGGGGCCACCGCCGCGCTGTCGGTCGGCGTGGGGTTCCTGCCCGTGTCCGGCAGGGTCGCCGGTCTCGGCACGGTCGCGACCGGCGCCGCGGTGTCCGTCCTGGCGGCGTGCGCGGCGGTCGTGCAGCCCAGGGCCGGGCGGGCCCTCGACGCGGGGCGGCTGGGGACCCGTACCGGCATGCTGGCCGGGCTGCTGGTCACCGCGGCCGGGCTGGCCTGCGCGATGCTGCCCGGTCTGACCGGGATCCTGTCGGCGGCCGTACTGATCGGGGCGGGGACCGGGCTCATCACCCCGCTCGGGTTCGCCGCCCTCGCCGCCCGCACCCCCGCCGAACGCATGGGCCAGACGATGGGCGCCGCCGAACTCGGCCGGGAACTGGGCGACGCGGGCGGCCCGCTGCTCGTGGCCGGCGTCGCCACCCTCGCCTCGCTCACCTACGGCTACGCCGCCCTCGCGATCCTGCTCGCCGTCGGCCCGCTCATCGCCCTCACCCTCCGCCGCTCCCCCACCACCTGACCGCCCCCAAGCCCGGCCGGCCACAAGGGCCATGTGACAGCGGCGTGACAGGCGTCGTTCCGGGGGTGTTAGGCGCCGGTCCCTATAACCGTTGGCATGTCGATCACCGACCTCCTCCGGCGGGAATGGGCCGCGTTCCGCCGCCCCGGCCGCCTGACCGCCCTGACCGTCGCCGCCCTGGCCGTCATCGGGCTGGGCCTGATGTCCGCGTTCGCCGGACGTTCCTCCTGCGACGGCCCCTGCCCCGCCGCCCCCGTCGCCGCCGACGGCTCCACCGTCAGCGACACGTTCTGGTTCCTGCACCGCGGTCTGGGGCGCGAGGGCAGCATCACGGTCCGGATGACGTCCATGACCGGGACGATCACCTATCCCCCGCCGAACCACGACCAGCTCGTGGCCGGGCTGGTGCCCTGGGCGAAGGCCGGGATCATCGTCAAGGACGGCCTGCGTCAGGGCTCCCGATATGCGGCCCTCGCCATGACCGGCGCCCACGGCGTGCGCTTCCAGTACGACTACAAGCACGACCGGGCGGGAAGCCCCGACCGGCTCCCGCGCTGGCTGCGCCTGACCCGCTCGGGCGACACCGTCACCGGCGCCGAGTCCGCCGACGGCCGGCAATGGCACACCGTGGGCACGGCGACGCTGGCCGGACTGCCGGAAACCGTGCAGGTCGGCCTCTTCGCCACCTCGCCCGGAGACCTCACGCTCCGCGAGAGCGGCCTCGGCGGCGCGATCGAGGAGTCCCGGTTCACCCAGGCCGTCGGCGTCTTCGACCAGGTCGCCGTCGAGGGCGGTCACGACGGCGCCTGGGCCAGTGATCCCGTGGGCGAGATGAACCACACCGACTGGGAGAAGTACCACAATCCCTCCGGAGCCGTGCAGAAGGGCGGGATCATCACGGTCAGCGGCACCGGCGACATCGGCCCGCTCAACGAGGAGGCGCCGCGCGTCGCCGAGAACCTGCTGGCCGGGCTGGTGATCGCGCTCGTCGTCGTGCTCGTGGTGGCCGCCCGCCACGGCTCCCGTACGGCCGGTGGGGCGGGTGCGCGGCGGACGGTCGCCGCCCGCGCGGCCGTCGTCGGGGCGGCGGCCTTCGTGACCGGACTGGTCGCCGCCGGCGTCGTCCTGCCGGTGGGCGTCGCGATCCTGAGCGGGAACGGCACGCCGGCACAGCCACTGTCCGGACTCACCGGCGCGCGGGTGATCGTCGGCGTCGCGCTGGTGCTCGCGCTCTGCGCCGTCCTCGCGTTCGGGCTCGGCGTGCGGCTGCGGCGGGGCTGGGCGGCGATCGTCGTCGCGCTCGCGCTGGTCGCGCTGCCGTACGGCGTGACGGCGGTTCCGCTGCTGCCCGACGCCGTCTCCGGCTGGCTGCTCCGGCTGACCCCGGCGGCGGGCTTCGCCGTGCTCCAGACGCGGGCGGAGTATCCGCAGGTGACCGCCCACTACGCGCCCTCGGCGGGGTACTTCCCGCTGCCCGGATGGGCCGGGCTCGCCGTCCTGGCCGCGTACGCGGCGTTCGCGGCGTGGCAGGCGCTGCGAGGCACGGCGACCGGTGAGGCCGCGCCGGGACGGACCACCCGGCCCGGCTCTGGCATCATCGGCGGGTGATCCCCATGACGACCGACCGGCTTCTCCTGCGTCTGCCGGACGACGACGACCTCGCCCCCTTCGCCGCCATGAACGCCGACCCCGAGGTCATGCGGTACATCGGCGACGGTTCCGTCCAGCCCCCGGACTCAGCCGCGGCGGGGATCGCGCGCGCCCACCGCGAATGGCACGAACGCGGCTACGGCCTGCTCGCGGTCGTCGTGCGCGAGACCGGACGGACGGCCGGCTGGGTCACGCTGACGGTGCCCGCGTTCCTCCCCGAGGTCCTGCCCGCCGTGGAGATCGGCTGGCGGCTCGGCCGGCAGCACTGGGGGAACGGCTACGCCACCGAGGCGGCCGGGCGGCTGCTGGGGTTCGGGTTCGCCGAATGCGGCCTCGACCGGATCGTCAGCATCCGTCACGTGGACAACCAGCGGTCCCGCCGGGTGATGGACAAGCTGGGCCTGCGGTTCGCGTTCGAGACGGTCGTCCCCGCGCACGGCCGGCCGGTCGCCGTGCACGAGATCACCCACGCCTGCCGTACAGATGGAGGACCAGGGGCGCGCACACCGCGGTGACGACGGCGGTCGCGACGAGCGACCAGGTGACCGCCCCCGCGGCGCCCGCGGTGTGGTTCATCAGCCCCCTGGCCGCGGCCGCGACGTGGCTGAGCGGGTTGACCTCGACGAAGGCCCGCAGCCGGCCGGGCATGGTGGCGGGCTGGACGAAGATGTTGCTGGCGAACGAGAGCGGCATCAGCACGACGTTCGCGACGCTGATGACCACCGCCTGGTCGGGCACGAGCAGGGCGACCGCCGCCCACAGCAGTGACAGGGACAGCCCGAACGCCACGACCAGCGCCACCGCCGCCGCCACCCCCGTCACGCCGCCTTCGGGCCGGTAGCCCATGACCAGCCCGAGCACCACCACCACGCCGGACGCGATCCTCGAAGCGGCCCGCGCCGCCCTCGGCACCGCCCCGCCCGCCGACGCGCTGGCCGGGTTCCTCGACGCCGGCTGGCAGTTCCTGCGCCGCCATCCCCTGCTGCTCGACCTCACCGTGTCCCGCGTCCACCGTCCCGCGAACGACGACCCCCACGACGTCGTGCCGCCGCGCCTCGAACGGCTCATCCGGCGGGGCCAGCACACCGGCGACTTCGACGGGTCGCCCCCCGCCGCCTGGCTGGCCGCCGCCGTCATCGGGCTCCAGCACGCCGCCGCCGAGGAGATCGCCGACGGCCGCCTCACCGCCCCGGAGGCGGCGGCCCTGTGCCTGGCCAGCGCCCTGCGCCTGCGCGGCGGCGGCGACCGGCCGTGATCCGCTAGGGCCCAGGCGGCCAGGCGACGTCGTCCACGGCGAGGAACGGCGAGAGCGCGACCGAGGCCGGCGTCACCCCCGCGAAGGTCATCACGTCCCTGTGCAGGTGCGACTGGTCGGCGTAGCCGCTCTCGGCCGCCACGTCGGCGGCGCGTTCACCGGCGGCGAGCCGGTGGGCCGCCCGGTCGAAGCGGATCAGCCGGGCCACCCGCTTCGGGGTGAGGCCGACCTGGGCGCGGAACCGGGACCAGAGGCGCTTGCGGCTCCAGCCGGCCTCGACGGCGAGCCGTTCGACGGGCACCCGGCCCCCGCTCGCCGCCATCCGCCGCCAGGAGAAGGCGACCTCCGGATCGGCGGCGCGGCCCGCGTCGGCGCGCCTGGCCAGCGCGTCCTCCGCGATCGCGAACCGGTCCTCCCACGACCCGGCGGCCCGCAACCGCTCCTGGAGGCGTACGGACTCCCGCCCCCAGAGGTCGTCCAGCGAGACCACCGTGCCGCCCAGCTCCGCGGACGCGCCCAGGACGGCGTGCGCGACCATCGGCGACAACCGGATCTGGAGGCATTCCATCCGGCTGGTCAGGCCGCATCCCCGTACCTGATGAGGCGCGAGACCGGCGACGACGCGTCCGAGCTGCCGCGAGCCGCGGTCGTCCTCGATGACGAACGGCTCGTCGCCGAGGTCGAGGAGCAGAGTGACCGCGGGGTGCGGGACGAGGGCGAGGTCGCGGAACTCGTTGTCCCGGTCGCTGAACCCCGCCATCATGACCCCGGGCAGGCGGCCGGGCCGCGACGGGACGGTGATCTTCCATCGAGGCACATGGGCGCGAACCCGCTCGGCTGACCGCACACCGACATGCTACGAGCCTCCGACACCGGACGGCGTGCTCGCGAGCGGGATTGACCTCAAGTGTGCCTGAGGTTGCATAGTCGGCCGCATGGAGAGCTTTGAGATCGGTGTGATCCTGCCCGGCGTCGGCGAGCAGCGCAGAAGGGGCCTCGACCTGCGGGAGGCCGCCCGGCACGCGGAGGACGCCGGGTTGGACGGCGTCTGGCACGGCGATCACCTGGCCATCGGCGGGCCGACCCTGGACGCGTCGATCGCGCTGGCCACCGCCGCCGCCGTCACGTCGAGGATCAGGATCGGCGCAAGCGTGTTCGTCCCGGGGATCCGGCCGCTGGCCTGGGCGGCCAAGCAGGTCGCGAGCCTGCAGCACGTGTCCGGCGGCAGGCTGGTGCTGGGCGTCGGCTCGGGCGGCGGGCCGGGGCAGTGGGCTGCCGCCGGGGTGGCGTTCGGGCGGCGTGGGCGCCGTACGGACACCGCGCTGGAACTGCTCCCCGACCTGCTGGCCGGGAAGGAGACCCGGCTGCCGGACGAGCCGGGACAACCGCCGGTCACGCTGACCCCGGCCGTGGCCATGCCGCCCGTGTGGGTCGGCAACGCGTCGGAGGCGGCGATCCGGCGGGCTGCGCGGCTGGGCGACGGCTGGTTCCCCTCGCTGATCTCCCCACGGGAGGTCGCCGAGGGAAGGGGACGGCTGGCCGGGCTGGCCGGGCAGGCAGGCCGTCCCGTTCCGGTCGTCGTCATCGGTTGCGCCGCCGCGCTGGGAGCCGGGCCCGACGTCCCGTCCCGGGCGCAGCTGGCATCCGGGATCAGCGCCGGCTACGGCCGTCCGCTTGAGGACGTCCTGCCGATCCCCCTCACCGGCCACCCCGAGGAGGCCGCCGGACGACTGAACGACTACCGCGAGGCCGGGGCGAGCCACGCGGTCGTCGGGATCTCGGGCGGCGACTGGCGGAGACAGGTGGACCTCCTGGCGCAGGTGCGAACCCTCCTGCACGGGTGACGTCCGGACGAACCGCGCCGTGGCGTCATGGGCCGGCCCGCGCGCAGGGCCTCGACCAGCTCGGCGGGCGCGCAGGGCGAGGGTCGAGAGCGCGGCCACGCAGTACTCGCAACCGCTGACCACGCCGGCCGTGATCAGCACCACCTGCCTGGCCGCCTCGGGCGTGTCGCTCTCGCCGTAGGTGCGGAAACCGCTCATCATCTCTCCTCGGTAGTGGAGAAACCGTCAAGTACGGCGCGTACGCCCGCCAGCAGGGTGCCCGCCTGGGCGCCGGCCCGTGAGCGCAGGTTGACCGCGTACGCCTGCAGGGGCAGCGCCTCGGCGGCCGCCTCCCGGTCCAGGCCGGGCCGGAGCTGGCCCTTGGTGCGCGCGGCCTCCAGTGCGGTGCGCATCGCCGCCCACAGCGCGTCGTGGTGGCGGTCGAGAATCTCCCGGATCTCCGGCAGCACGCCGCCCGCCGTGGCGTGGGTGTTGGTGACCAGACAGCCCCAGCGGGCGTGGCTCGCCGCCGCACCGGGCGGCCACCAGCCGCTCGAAGAACGCGTGGACGGCCGGCACGCCGCGGGCGTCGGCGGCCAGGGCGTCGAACACCGGCCGCGACTGCCGTTCCAGGTAGCGGCCCAGCGCGGCGGCCTGCAACTGGGCCTTGCGGCCGAAGGTCGCGTACAGGCTGGAGCGGCTGAGTCCGGTCGCCTGGACGACCTCGGCGATGCCGGTGACCTCGGCCCCGCGCTGCCAGAACAGGGCCATCACAAGGCTCCGGCACAACCTCACCCGATGGCGTACTCGGTGAAGTGGCCGCAGGCGGTGAAGCCGAGGCGGCGGTAGACGGGCTCGCCGTCGGCGGACGCCTGCAGCACCGCGGTCTCGTAGCCCGCGTCGCGGGCGGTGTGCAGGGCGGCCAGGGTGATGGCGCCGCCGTAGCCTCGGCGACGTGCGGTGGCGAGAGTGGCGATGTTGTAGATCCCGGCGACGCCCGCGTACAGGAAGACCTCGGCCGAGCAGACGGGACGCCCGTCGACGTATCCGACCAGGTACCGGGCGGGACAGTCGGCGGTCAGCGACCATGGCGCGGCGTCGGCGAAGAACCGGCGCACGGTGGCGGCGGGCGGGTCCCAGTTCGCAGCCAGAACCGTGGCGTGGTCAGCGAGCTGGGTGGGGGTGGTCGCCAGGCGGATGTCCAGGCCGTCGGCGTGCGCTTCAGGGAGCGGCGCGCGCAGGTCCTTCCACATGCCCGTCTCGGTCTCCGAGGCTTCGAGCCCGGCTGCCCTGAGGCGCTCGGCGAGGCCGGCCGGTGTGGAGGCCGGGCCCACCCACCAGGAGAACGGGCGGCCGGTGGCGGCCAGGGCGCGGACGGTTTCCGCGATGCGGGCCTGGACGGTGTCCGGGGTGAAGCGGGCCGCCGCGACGATGTTGAAGGTGTCGTCGTCCAGGCCGCTGTCGGCGATCAGCAGGTCGCCGGTCTCGGTGACGGACGCGCCTTCCAGGTTCCGGTGCAGGTGGCAGGCGTGCTCGGCGAGATTCTGCTCCATCGCGAGCATGAGCCCGGATTCATCGATCGACGGATTCGTGTCCACGACGATCATTTCAGCATGCCCGGCCCGCGGCGTGGAACTCGACGGCCTGCCGACAGTAGGTCGTGCGTTACGGCCGGTATTGGGGTGTTTCGTTGCTATGGTCGCGCGCATGCGATCGAGCTACCTCTCCTGGGACGATGCCGTTGACCTGTTCGAGCGGCGCGGCCTGCCGAAGGAGACGTACCAGAACCTGTACGAGGAGGAGTACATCCTCGTGCCCGGCCCCGCCGCGGTGACCGGCGAACTCCCCCTCGACGAGCACGGGCGCACGCCGTGGCGGGAGGACACCCCCGAGGCGGCGACCGGCTACATCATCGACGGCGACCTGGTCGTCGACGGGAACGTCACCGACGTGGACGACGGCTCCGCCGCGCTGATCGTCCTGGGGAACCTGCGGACGAGGAACATCTACCTGGCCGGCGACGCCAAGCTGATCGTGCAGGGCCACGTGACGTCCGAGACGTTCGTCGGCGACTGGACCGACAAGCTGGTGATGATCCATGGGGACCTGCGCACCACCGTCTCGATCTTCTGGAACGAGTTCTGCCCTGACCTGGTCGCCGGCACCCTTCACGGCAGGATCCTCGCGCCGGCCTACCTCGACCTGTCCGACGTCCCTGTCGGCGCTCTGGCCGACCCGTCACCGCCGGCCCCGCTCGGCGAGCTTCTCGTGCCCGAACTGCTGATCACCGGCGCCCCTGGCCCCGACGACCTCACCGAGATCGGCGTCCGCGGCGACGCCCTCCGCGACCGCCTGCTGTCCGGCCTCCCTCTCACGATCGCACCATCCACCCCGGACGTCGATCGCGCATGACGGGCGTTTCCGCCACACCGGCCTTGACCCCCAAACCACCCACGACCACAGGTCCCGGTCAGACATATTGACGACGTGCCTTCGACATGGGCCGCGGTTCACGCTTTGGAAGCGAAATCCGCGATCTACCGAAGGATGGTCATGTCATTCCAGCTCAGGAAATGCCGGAACTTACTGTCGGCGGCGGTCACCCTGACCGCGGTGACGGCGCTGACCGGCGCCGCCACCGCGCACGCCGCCACCGCCCAGGCCCCCACCCCTGCCGCTGCCGCCGACCAGAGCGTCAGCACCGTACGGACCGGTGACGGGTTCGACGTGCTGATCGGCGGCCAGGCACGCGTCCACCTCGCACAACCGGAGAAGTCGGACGGCGTCGTGACCGCCGCCGGCCCCGGGCACGTCGCCATCATCCCCGACCACGACGGCTCCCGCGTCGAGGTGCTGGGCCTGTCGGACGACGCGGGCGCGGCGTTCGTGGCCGCCTACCCCGACACGCGCGACGACCGGCGGTACGCGGCCAGTCTGCTGCGGGTCGCGCTCGCCGACGGCTCGGTGACGCCGCTCATCGCGAGCGACCCGGCGCACGGCCAGGTCTACGCCGACTTCCGCCTGGTGAACGGCGAGCGCCCGCTGGTCAGCTTCATCCGCCGTTCGGGGCCGTACCTGTGCTCGGGACGCTCCGAACTCGGGCTCGCCGACCTCGACGGCCGGACCGTGGCCACGTACGGCGACATCAACCAGGTCTACGACACGCGGGACGAGTTCGACGGCCGCGGCTCGTGCGGCCTGACGACCGCCGTCATGACGATGGCCGGCTACCAGCTCAAGGAGTGGGGGCTGTGGGTGAACTACGGCGGCCGCCACTACTCGCCCTACGGCCGCTACGTGACCGACGAGTACCCCTACAACAACACGATCTTCAACCGGACCGCGCCCGACTTCTCCGGCAACGGCTCGTGGATGGGGGCGCACGGCGTGGTCTACGACCCGAGGTGGGGCGCGGACTGGGAAGACATGCGCGACCAGGTGTACGACACCGCCTACCTGCGTCCCGTCCAGCTCTGGGGCAACTGACCCGGCCTGCCCGCCCAAGGTCGGGTTGCTGATATCTCAGCGCCCTCCTACTGTGATCCCAGTTGTTCGCGGACGGGATTCCACATCCCTCCGTCGCGAACGCCGGACACCTTGGACGGAGTATGTCGTGACCACTGCACTCATCATCGGCGACATCCAGCGGGGCATCACGGGCGGTTTCCCGTTCGCCCGGCAGGTCGTGCCACCGCTCACCGAACTGCTCCCCCGCGCCCGAGCCGCCGGTGCTCTCGTGGTGTTCGTGCACTTCGCCTTCCGCGCCAACGGGACCGACGTGCCACCCCACAGCGCGCTGATGAAGTCGTTCTTCGAGGCCGGGGACGCCTTCCACGAAGGGTCGGCCGGGACCGAGCTCGACCTGCCGGTCACCGAGCAGGACGTCGTCGTGCTGAAGCGCCGCGCCAGCGCGTTCGCGGGCACCGACCTCGACCTGGTGCTCCGCGCGCGCGGCGTCACCACGGTGGCCGTGGCCGGGGTCGCGACCAGTGCGATGGTGGCCGCGACGTGCTACGACGCCGCCGACCGCGGCTACCAGGTGTCCGTGCTGCGGGACGGCTGCGGCGACGCCGACCCGGCCATGCACGACTTCTTCATGGACGCCGTCTTCCCGAGCCGGGGCTTCGACGTGGTGTCGTGCGACGGATGGCGCCCGTCGGCCGAAGCCTGAGTGCGGACCTGACGCCGGTCGGGCTCGGGGGCGCGATTGCAAACACTTCTTCGCGAACGACTCTTTGCGAAGAAGTGTTTGCGGTCTAGGCTTCGAGGCATGACCGAACCTCCCGAGAGTGTGGTCGTCCTCGATGCCAAGGGCCTGCGGGCGCTGGCCCACCCCGTACGGGTGCAACTCGTGGACCTGCTGCGCAAACACGGCCCGTCCACCGCCACCCGCCTGGCCGAACGCCTGGGGGTGAACTCGGGCACGGCCAGCTACCACCTGCGCAGGCTCGGGGCCGCCGGGTTCGTGCAGGAGGACACCGAGCGCGGCAACGCCCGCGAGCGCTGGTGGCGTTCGGTCCACCAGGTCACCCGGCTCACCGATGACGAACTGTCGGAGCGGGAGCCCGAGGCGGTGCTGGCCTACATGCAGTCCATCGCCGCCCTGTACAACCTGCGCACCCAACGGACGCTGAACGAGCTGCAGACCATGCCGGCGGAGTGGCGGCGCGTGCTGGACCTCAGCTCCGTCGCGCTGCGCCTCACCCCGGAGGAGGCACAGCGGCTGCGCGGGGAACTGGCGGAGGTCGTCTCCCGCTACCGCCCCGACCTGCCCGGCCAGGACGCGCCCGAGGACGCCGCGCGGGTCTCGCTGATCACCCAGCTTCTGCCCGAGCTGCCCGAGGACGCGTGATGGGGCAGCGCGGGTCGTTACGCCCGATGGCCGGCCTGCTCGCGGCCATGACGGTCTCGCTGACCGGCACGCGGGTGTCGGCCATCGCCCTGCCCTGGTTCGTCCTGACCACGACGGGCAGCGCGGCGCAGACGGGGGTCGTGGCGTTCGCGGAGATGGCCCCGTACGTGCTGGTCAAGGCGCTGGCCGGGCCGCTGGTGGATCGGGTCGGGCCGCGCCGGATCTCGTGGGCCGGGGACGTGGTGAGCGCCACGGCGGCCGGGACGGTCGTCCTGCTGCACGCGCTGGACCTGCTGCCGCTGGGCGCGCTGCTCGCCCTCGTCGCGGCGGTCGGCGCGGCCCGCGGCCCCGGGGACCTGGCCAAGGAGGTCATGGTCCCCGAGGCGGCCGAGCGCGGACGGGTGCCGCTGGAGCGGGCCACCGGGCTGATGGGCGTGACCGAGCGGCTGGCCCAGACGGTGGGCCCCGCGGCCGGGGGCGCGATGGTGGCACTGCTCGGCCCGCTGACCGGCCTGGTCGTGAGCGTCGTCTGCTTCGCGCTCGGTTCGGTGATCGTGGCATGGGCGCTGCCGCGCGGCATGGGCCACAGCGCGCCGGCCCAGGAGGCGCGGGAAGGATACTGGCGGCGGTTCGGCCAGGGGTTCACGTTCCTGCGCGGCGAACCGCTGCTGCTCTCCGTGGTCGTCATGGTCGGCATCACGAATCTGCTCGACGCGGCCTTCAGCCAGGTGCTGGTGTTCGTCTGGGCGAGCGAGTCCGGCCAGGGGGCCGCCGTGGTCGGACTGAACAGCGGTGTGGCGGGGTTCGCGGCCGTCGGCGGCAGCCTGGTCGCGGCCGCCGTGGCGCACCGGATGCCGCGCAGGCCGGTGTTCTTCGTGGCGTTCCTGCTCGCCGGGCCGACGCGGTTCCTCATCCTGGCGGTGGACGCGCCGCTGTGGGTCATGCTGGCGGTGTTCGCGGTGGGCGGGTTCGCCGCCGGATTCCTGAACCCGATCCTCGGGGCGATCTCCTACGAGCGGGTGCCCCGGCACCTGCTGGGCCGGGTCAACGCGTTGCGGGACTCCCTGGCCTGGGCCGGTATCCCGCTCGGCGGGCTGGTGGGCGGGGCGGCGGTGGTGGCCGCGGGGCTGACGCCGGTGCTGCTCGCCGGCGGCGCGGCCTACGCGCTCACCACGAGCCTGACGGGGTTGCGGCCCGAATGGCGGCAGCTGGACGGGCCGCACCGCCAGGGCCCGCCCGCCGTGCCGGCGTCACCCGAAGGCGCCGACCGGGCGGGCGCGGCCGGCGCCGAACGTTCCCCCTGACCTGGAGCCCGTTGTCGCGGGTCAGATCCCCGCCGAGATCTTCAGGAGCACCACGCCGCCGATGATCGCGGCGAACGACGCGAGCTTGGCCGGAGTGATCTTCTCCTTGTAGATGAGGGCACCGAGGACGACCGTGCCGATCGAGCCGATGCCGGTCCAGATGGTGTAGCCGACGCCGACGTCGAGGGTCTTCAGCGCCAGGCTCAGGGTGAAGATGCCGCCGGCGGCCGCCAGCAGGGTGAAGACGGAGGGCCACAGCCGGGTGAAGCCATGGGTGGCGTTGGTGCCGAGCGCGAATCCGATCTCGAAGACGATCGCGATGGAGAGGTAGATCCAGGCCATGGTGACGTTCCTTAGGAAGTGGTGGGTGGTCAGACGGTGGCGGGCTTCGACGCGGACAGGCGGTCGGCGAGCTTGAGCCCGAGGACGCCGCCGATGATCAGGACGAAGGCCAGCGCCTTCCAGACGGTGAGCTCCTCCCCGAAGATCACCGAACCGAGCAGCACGGTGCCGACCGAGCCGATGCCGGTCCAGACGGTGTAGCCGACGCCGACGTCCAGGGTCTTCAGCGCCAGGCTCAGGAAGAAGATCCCGCCGGACGCCGCGGCGGCGGTCAGCAGGGACGGCCACAGCTGCGTGAAGCCTTCGGTGGCGTTGGTGGCCAGGGCGAAGACGACCTCGAAGACGGCGGCGACGAGCAAATAGATCCAAGCCATCTCGGACCTCTCCTTATTTGTATGTATGTGCAAACTTCTGGGCGACAGAGAGAAGCTTGCATGTGCATGTATGCTTTTGTCAATCCCGTCCGAGCGGCCGGGTCCTCAAAGAAGGAGGAGGCTTCCATGGCTCCGACGGCTTCCACCCCACCCCCGGCTCCGGCGCCCTCGGCGCTCTCCGAGGCTTGGAACGACGTCCTGCTGCTGCACGCCCGCGTGGAGAACGCCCTTGCCGTCGTCCTCCAGCGGCGGCACGGCATCGGCCTGTCGGAGTACCGGGCGCTCGGGCATCTCGCCACCTCGGCGGCCGGCGAGCTGCGCATGCAGGAACTGGCCGACAAGATCGGGCTCAACCAGAGCTCGGTGACCCGGCTGGTGACCCGGCTGAACACGGCGGAGTTCACGTACCGGGATGTGTGCCCGGACGACAAGCGCGGGGTCTACACCGTCATCACCGAGTCGGGCCGGACGCGCTACGCCGAGGCGAACGCCACGTACGAGGCGACGCTCAGGAACGTCCTGGAGGAGGCCGGACAGGCGGACCCGCGGCTCGTCCCGGCGCTGTCGGCCCTGGGCCTGCTGGACGGATGACCTGCCCCATGGCCCCGGCCGAACCGATATCGAGGAGTTGAACATGCGCACTGTTCGGATCACCCGCTTCGGCGGCCCGGACGTTCTGACGATCGCCGAGGCGCCCGCGCCCAGGGCACAGGAGGGCGAGGTGCTGGTACGCGTCGTCGCCTCCGCCCTCAACCCGGTTGACGACAAGACCCGTGAAGGGGCCATCGGCGAGGGCGCCCCTCCGCTGCCGATGACCTTGGGCTGGGAGCTTACGGGCATCGTCGTGGACAGCCGGGAGGAGTCGTTGCCCGTGGGTGAGCGGGTCTTCGGCATGTCCCACCAGCTTGACACCGCCCGGGGGACCTGGGCCGACCTCGTCGCCGTGCCGGTCGGCTCGCTGGCCGCCGCGCCGTCGGCGGTCAGCCTGGTGGAGGCGGCGACGCTGCCGTTGCCGGGGCTCACCGCCCTGCAGACGCTCGACTGGCTGGACCTGCGGGCGGGCGAACGGCTGCTGGTGGCGGGCGCGGCCGGCGCGGTGGGCGGGCTGGCCGTGCAGCTGGCGCGGGCGCGCGGCGTACGGGTGGACGCCCTGGTCTCCAGGCCGGCCCAGGTCGAGGCGGCCCAGGAGCTGGGGGCGGAGTGGGCCACGACCGACCCCGCGGATCTTCCGTCCGCCGCCTACGACGCCGTCTTCGACACCTTCGGCGCCTTCGTCACCGGGGCCGTGGCCGACGGGGGCCGCTACGCCTCCGTCGCCACCCAGGCGGGGCCGGTGCCGGACCTGTCCGGCCGGTCGGTCCGCACCACCGTCAACCAGGTGCGCGAGGACGGCCCGGGGCTCGCCGAACTGGCCAAGGCGGTCGACGCGGGCCAGGTCAAGGCCCGGGTCGAGGCCCAGTACGGGCTCCAGGACGTGCGGGCGGCGCACGAGCACTTCCGGCGCGGCCGGCTGACCGGCAAGATCGCCCTCGTGCTCTGAGGCCACGGCGCTCAGATCATGCGTCGCAGCGCGGTCTCCACGGCGTCGATCAGCGGATCGCCCTCGGTCCGCGGATGCCGGGCGAGGCCGAGCTCGACGTCCGGCAGGGCGGGCAGGGCGCCGGGGTCGTGGCAGGCCATGACCGGTTCGAGGTTGCCGGGCATGAGCGCCGCGACGCCGAGCCCGGCCCGCAGCGCGGCCAGCACGCCGGCCAGGCTGTTGCTCTCGAACACCGCCCGCCAGCGCCGGGCGGTGCCGTCCAGCGTCTCGACCACCGACCTGCGCCACGCGCACGTGCCGGTGAACAGCACCACCGGCAGCGGGTCGGCGGTCGGATCGACGCCCTGTCCGATCGCCCAGACCAGCGGGCGGCGCACGGTCCAGCGCGGCGGGCCGGGCAGGTCCGGCACCTCGTCGAGCACGAGCTGGACGCGGCCCGCGTCGTAGGCCTCCCGGATCGCGGGGCCGGAGAGGCTGAGCACCTCCAGTGTCGCGCCGGGGTGCAGCCGGGCCAGGTCGGCGAGGGCCTGCGGGAGGTGCGCCGCGGCCAGGTCCTCCAGCAGCCCGACGCCGCAGCGGCCGGTGAGCGCCCGCCCGGTCGCGGTGAGCGCCTGCGCGGAGAGCGCGAGGATGCGCTCGGCGTACGGCAGCAGCTCCTCACCCGCCCGCGTCAGCGAGACGCCGGACGGCGACCGGTGGAGCAGCGGGCGGCCGACGGCGCTCTCCAGCTTGCGCAACTGCTGGCTGAGCGCGGGCTGCGTGTGCCCGAGCGCGGTCGCGGCGCGGCTGATGCTGCCGGCCCGCACGGCGGTGACGAAGGATCGCAGCAACCCGGTCTCCAGATCTCTGGGCATAAGCATTCATTATGGCCCCTCCAACGAAACAACGACTTCCTATGGCCTGGAGGATGACCTAGCGTCGCCCGGGTGACCGGATACAGACAGGTTCTCGCCGTTCCCGGAATGGCCGCGCTGCTGGGCGTCTCGCTGCTCGCCCGTGCCGCGATCACCGCCGACGTGACGGCGCTGACCATGTACGTCGTGCTGGGCCTGGACCTGGGCTACGTGGCGGCGGGCGGCGTCGTGGCGGCCCTGACCGCCGGGGTGGCGCTGGGCGGGCCGCTGCTCGGCCGCCTGATGGACCGGCGGGGACTGCGCACCGTGCTGCTGGCGACCGTCGCCGCGCAGGTCGTGTTCTGGGCGAGCGTGCCGGTCCTGCCGTACGGGGCACTGCTGGGCGCGGCCGTCGTGGCGGGGCTGCTGATGGTGCCGGTCCAGGCGGTGACCCGGCAGGCGATCGCCGCGATGACGACGCCGGGGCAGCGGCGGCCCGCGTTCGCGCTGGAGTCGGTGCAGGGCGAGCTGTCGTACCTGGTGGGGCCGGCGGTGGTCGTCCTGTGCGCGGCGCAGTTGTCCCCCGAGGTGGTGGCGTGGGGGCTCGGCGCGGTGATCGCGACCGGCGGGATCGGGGTCGCGCTGCTCAATCCGCCGCTGCGGGCCGAGGGCGAGCCGGAGGCCGGTGCGCCCGGGCGTACGCGGCGCCGGGAGTGGCTGGGCGGCCGGATGATCGCCGTCCTGACGATGGGGTTCGGCGCCACGGCGCTGCTCAGCGGCATCGACCTCGCCATCGTCGCCACGCTCAAGGAGGCGGGTCAGGTGTCCTGGGCCGCCGTGGTCGTGGC
The DNA here is from genome assembly GCF_040675375.1 of Nonomuraea sp. NPDC049607. Classification (NCBI taxonomy): domain Bacteria; kingdom Bacillati; phylum Actinomycetota; class Actinomycetes; order Streptosporangiales; family Streptosporangiaceae; genus Nonomuraea; species Nonomuraea sp. NPDC049607. Next base: position 155,195 of record NZ_JBFAOV010000011.1, on the reverse strand, counting down.
CGTGTTCGGCGTCACCTCCGTCGCGGGCGGGCTGATCCACGGCGTGCTGCCCCGGTCGCTGCCCACGTGGGCGCTGCTCGGCCTGCTCGGGCTGGTGACGATCCCCGCCGGGCTGGCCCACGACTGGCGCTGGCTGTGCCTGGCCGTCGTCGGCGCCGGGCTGCTCACCGCGCCGACCCTGGCCACGGTGGCCGACGCGGTGAGCAGGCTGGCGCCGGCCGGTGTACGGGGGGAGGCGACGGGTCTGCAGGCGTCGGCGGCCAGCGCGGGCTTCGCGCTCGGAGCGCCGCTCGCCGGGCTGGCGGTGGACGCGTCCATGCCAGGTGGCGGCTTCGCGGCCGCCGGGCTGGCCGGCCTCGCCGCCGCCCTGGCCGGGGGCCTGCTGTCCCGCTCCCGGCGCCCGCGCGGCGGGCCCGGCGAACCGGGCTTCACCGACAGCAGCACCCCGGTTACAGTACGAGGGCCGACACAGGTCTCCTGAGGGCGTGATGCGATGTGATGCCCGACGGACGGGCGGAGGTGTCCCGCGCGGTCGACCGGCGCGTGGCCCTGGCCCGGGAGTGGGACGCGCTGGTCCGGCAGGTCCGCGAGCTCGACGGGTTCGGCGACTTCCTGCGGCCGCCGCAGCCGAGCAGTCTGCTGCCGGCCGCCGCGCACGGCCCGGTCGTCATGGTCAACCTCAGCCAGTGGCGCTGTGACGCGCTGATCGTGACCGCCGACGGCGTACGGGCCGTCCCGCTGCCCGGGGTGACGCTGACAGCGGTCGCCGAGCGGACCGGCGGCTACCTCCGCGTCCTGCGCGCCGTCGACCAGGCCGTCCACGACCTGTACGCCGCCAGGGAGCGCTACGACGACGGCGACCACACCCCGGAGGCGATCAGGCGCTACACCGGCGCCAAGCTCGCGCTCAACCGGGCCGCCGAAACCCGCGAGGCCACGCTCACCGAGCTGCTGGCCTGGCTCTGGGACGAGATCGCCGCGCCGGTGCTCGCCGACCTGCGCCTCACCGCCCCCGTGGCGGAAGGCACGCCCTGGCCGCGTCTGTGGTGGTGCCCGACGGGGCTGCTGACCCTCCTCCCCATGCACGCCGCCGGTCATCACGACGGCACGGGCCGCGCGGTGATCGACCGGGCGATCTCCTCCTACACGCCCTCCCTGCGCGCCTTACGCGCGGCCCGCCGGCCCCTCGACCCGAACCCCGGCGACGAGCGCATGCTGGTCGTCGCCCTTGAGCGGACGACCGGCACGACCCCGCTCACCGACGTGGCACGCGAGCGCGACCTGCTCGCCTCCCTCTTCTCCTCCAGGGCGACGCTGCTGGAGGGCGAGGCCGCCACCACCGGCGCGGTGCGCGCCGAGCTGCCCCGCCACAGGTGGGCGCACTTCTGCTGCCACGGCGGCCAGGACCTCGCCGCGCCCTCGCAGGGCGGCCTGCTGCTGCACGACCGCGTCCTCACCATCGCCGACATCAGCGCCGACCTCAGCGCCGAGCCGTACCGGGGCGAGTTCGCGTTCCTGTCGGCCTGCATGACGGCCACCGGCGGGGTGGACCTCCCCGACGAGGCGATCACGCTGGCCGCCGCCCTGCACCACACCGGCTACCGGCAGGTCATCGGCACCCTCTGGTCGGTGTACGACGACCTGGCGGCCGACGTCGCCGAAGCCGTGTACGCCGACCTGACCGCGTCCGGCCGGTTCGAGCCGGGCCGCGCCGCCCACGCCCTGCACCGGGCGGTCCACGGTCTCCGCGACGCGCGGGGGCTCCCGCCGAGCGCGTGGACGCCTTTCGTGCACCTCGGTCCCTGAAGGAGGATCCATGACGGCCAGCGTCCCTTCGCCGGAGGACGGCGAGCCGCTGCCCTACAAGGAGGTCACCGACGAGGCGTACGCCCGGCTCGCCGCCGGCAGCTTCACGGTGGAGGAGCCGCGTCCGGGCACGCTGATCCTGCGCGGGCCCTGCCCCCGCTGCCGGGCGCCCATCGAGATCCCGCTCGTCAGCGGCATCGTCCGGTCGCCGCGCGCCGCCGGCGAACGGCTGCGCCGCAGGCCGCGACCGCAGCAGCAGACGGTGGAGCCGATGATGTGCACCTGCGAGGACGACCACCCCAACCGGCCGGAGGGCCGCTACGGGTGCGGCGCCTACTGGACGCTCACCGTCTCGGCGGGCCCGCGGTGAGCCACGTCCTCTCCCCCGGTCCGGGCCCCGCCGGTCCGGCCCACCTGCTGGTCGCCCAGGACCGGGAGCACCTGCTCCGTACCGAGCTGCCCAGGGTCCGCGAGGCCGCGGTCGCCTGGCGCAACGGTCTCGGCGGGCTGCTGGCCGCGCTCGTCGGCTTCAGCCTGATCAAGGGCCGGACGGACGTCGGACAGCTCGACCGGGGATGGGCCGTCGTGGTCGGCGTGCTGCTGCTGATCGCGCTGGTCGTCGGCGCCGTGGCCGCGCTGCTGCTCATCCGCGCGGCGCACGGACGGCCCGCGGTCGCCCCGACCAGGACGCTGCCGCCGCGCCGCGCCGCCGACCACCTCGAAGCGCTCGACTCGGCCGCCGCCCTGCGCCGCGGCATCGCGCTGACGCTCCTGTGCGCCGCGCTCCTCGTCGCCGCGATCGGCGCTACCTGGTACGGCCCCGAGGCCGGCAGGCCGTCCCTGTCGGTGACCACCCCGGCGGGCACGACCTGCGGGGCCGTCGTACGCGTCGCAGCGGGACGCGCCGTCCTGCGGACCAGGGGCGGGGAGGTCACCGCCGACCTCGCCGCGGCCACGGCGATCGAGGCGGTCGAGGCGTGTGCGTGACCGTGACAGGAAGGACGCCGACCGGCTCGTCCGGGCCGTGTGGCGGCGGATCTCCCGGTGCGTCGACCGCGGGGACCGCGACGCCTTCGCCGGCCCGTCCGCCCTGGCCGAGACGGCCGCGCTCATGCGGGTCACGGCGCCCGGCGACCTCGGTGACGCGGCCCGGCAGCACCGGCTGGTCGAGACGCTGGGCTGGGCGTGCTGGTGTCTGTATCGTGTCGCGCCGGTCGAGCGGCTGCCGTACCTGCAGCTCGCGCTGGTGTACTTCGAGACCGCGGTCCGGCTCGGGGGCACCCGGCTTCCCGAGCCCCTGAGGTCGGGGTTCGCCGCGGGGGCCGGGCACGCGGCGAACCTGTGGGGAGACCGCGCCCACGCGACGCTGACCGGGACGGCCGAGCCTGACGGACCGGCGCTGGACGAGGCGGTCGAGCTGCTGCGGCTGGCCATCGCCTACGCCCCGGACCACGACAACCCCACGTACGCCGGCGACCTGGCGAACCTGGGCGCCGCGCTGAGCCTGCGCCACCACAGGCGCGGGCACCCCGGTGACCTGCGGGAGGCGATCGCCGTCCTGGAGCGGGTCGCGGCGCGTGACGACGCCGACCTGCCGTCGGTCCTGACCAACCTGTTCCACGCCCAGCTCCGGTCGGTCCGGCTGAACGGCGGGACGACCCGGTACGCGCTCGCCGACACCGCCCAGCGGCTGGTGGACAGCACCGCTCCCGACGCCCCCGAACGCCCGGAGAGACTGATCTACCTGGCCACCTCGCTGGGCAGGGCCGCCGAGCGCACCGGCCGGGTCGAGGACCTCGAACGGGCCATCGCGGCCGGCAGGGAGGCGATCGGCCTCTCCGAGCACCGGCCGGAGCTCCGGCCCGCGGCCTACGGCGCCACGGCGGGCCTGCTCCAGGACCGGTTCGAGTCGACCGGCGACCGGGCACACCTCGACGAGGCCGTGGAGCTCCTGCGCGCGGCCGGCCACATGCCGCCCGCCCCCGGCCTGGACGTCCAGGGGCTCCTGCGCGCGCTGGCCACACTGCTCGCCGACCGGTACCGCGACGGCCGGGCGTCCGCCGATCTCGACGAGGCCACCCGGCTGGCGCACCGGCTGATGGCCGAGGCCCCACCCGGCGGCGAAGACGCCCGCGAGGCACGCACCCTCATGGCGCGCGTCCTGGCCTTCCGCTTCGAGCACACCGGGGAGCTGGACAGCCTGCTGGAGGCCGTCCGCCTGATGCGCGAGGCCACCGGCGTGGCCCACAGCACCCCGGCCGACCACGGGCAACTGGCCGTCGTCCTGCGCAAGCTGCACGAACGCACCGGCAGCCCCGAGGCGCTGCGCGAGGCCATCGCGGCCCACCGCACGGCGATGGCCATGGCGCCCCAGGACGAGCACCGGGCGTCGTCCTCGTCCAACCTGGCCTTCGCGCTGCGCAACGAGTTCGAGCTCAGCGGCGACCGGCAGAGCCTCGACGAGGCGATCAAGGTCGCGGGCGACGCGGTCGAGGCCACTCCTGGGGACACCGTCGAGCGCGTCGACCACCTCGTCAACCTGGCCACCGCGCTGCAGACCCGGTACCAGCACTTCGGCGACTCGGCCGACCTGGAACGCGCGGTGGACCTCTACCGGCGATCACTGACCGGCCCCCTGCCCGGCACCGACCAGCAGGTCACCTGCCTGCTGAACCTGGCGCAGGCGCTGCTCGACCGGCACGCGGCGCGCCGTTCGGACGAGGACCTGGCCACCGCCGTCGCCCTCACCGAACGGGCCGCCGGCCTGCTGCCCGACGGCCATCCCCGGGTCCCGGCGGCCCTGGCCGGACAGGCCCTGGCCCTGGCCGCCCGCGCCTCGGGCCCTGACCTGCGCCGGGCGATCGGCCTGCTGGAACGGGCGGTGGACGGCCTGCCCGACGACGACCCGATGCGCTCGTTCCTCCTGTCCAACCTGGGCAGATTCCTGCGCGACAGGTTTTCCGAAGCGGGCGACCAGGCCGACCTGCGCAGGGCGGTGGAGGTCTCGGAGGCCGGGCTGGCCCACACCCCGCCCGAATCGCCCTTCCACTCGCAACTCCTGCTGAACCTGGGCAGCGCCCACGCCGACCTGTTCGGCCAGTCGGGGGCGTCCGCGTCCGCCGACCGGGCCCTGGACTGCTGGCGGCGCGCCGCCCTGTCCGCCACGGCGGCCACGTCGGTACGGATGACCTGCGCGATCGCCTGGGCCCGGATGTCGGCCCGGCTGTCACCGGGGTCGCCCGGCACGATCGAGGCGTTCGGCACCGCGATCGAGCTGCTGCCCGTGCTGACCTGGCCGGGCCTGCCTCGTGACGACCAGGAACGGATGTTGCGGCCGACGATGCTCCTGGCCGGGGACGCGGCGGGCGCCGCGCTCGACGCCGGTGACGCCGGCCTCGCGGTCGCCTTTCTCGACCAGGGGTGCAGCGTCCTGTGGTCGCACCTGCTCGCCACCCGCTCGGACCTGTCGGAACTGCGCGAGAGGGACCCGGCGCTGGCCGCCCGCCTGGACGCGGTCCGCCACCGGCTCTCCGGCTCCGAACCCGCCACGGGAGGAGGACTGCCGTGACGCGTGAGGAGGACGTACGGGCCGATGTGCCGCGTGAGGAGGAGGTACAGGCCGCCTTACGGCGTTGTCTGGACGTGGCCGGGGACTCCGGGGAGCTGGTCTCGCGGCTCGCCGGAGAGCCGCTGGCGGAGACGGCCGCGTTCGTCCGGCGGCTGCACGACCTGCTTCAGGGCGCCGGGCCCGACGCCGGGGCGGCGGCGACGGTCGTACGGTTGATCGACCGGCGCCGGTCGGCGATGGCCGCTCTGGGGATCGAGCACTCGTTCGGCGAGCATGTGCCCGACGGGGTCCTGGACGGCTGGGACGCGCTGGTCGACGCCGACGGTCTCGCGGCGGCCGCTGCGGCGGTGGTCGAGTTCTCGATGACGGCGCAGGAGGAGTTCGACTCCTTCGCGCAGGTGCTCGTCGCCGACGCGCTGGCCCGCCAGGACGAGGTCAACGCGGTGCGCTACCACGCGCGGTGGGAGCTGCTGCGCGAGTGCCGGGCGATCGGCGTACCCGCGACCCTCGCCCGGCGAAGCATCCCCGGCCTCACCGACGCACTGCACGCGATGACCGCCTACGTGGCAGCCACCCCGCCCCCACCTCCCACCGTGCCCCCGCCTCCGGTCGTGGCCCCGGCGCCGATGGAGGAGGTGCTTCCCCCGGTGGTGCGCGCCCTGCTCCAGGGCGCCGCCGCCCTGGCGCACGCGCTGCCCGAACGGGACGCGACCCCTCTCGACGGCGCCTCTCTGGATGCGGCTGTCGAGCTTGCGCGGTGGGCTCGGGAGGCGACGCCGGATCTGGCGCCGTACGCGCCGCTGCTCCGCGGCTTCCACGCGACACTGCTTCTTGTCCGGCACCGAAGGACCGGCGACAGGAACGACCTGGAGCTCGCCGCCGACGGCCTGCTCGCCGCGGTGGACGAGTCGGCCTGGATCGACCCGTACGCGCCCGTCCTGGTGGCGGCGGCGAACGTGTGCCTCGCCCGCCTCTGGAGGTCGGACGCCACGCACGACCGGCGACGCCTGGACGCCTTGATCGGCTGCCAGCGCGCCGCCGGGACGTTCGCCACGGGCGAGGCCGAGGCGGAGCTGTCGTGGTGGGCCGGCCGGATGAGGGAACTGGCCCGGTCCGGGACCGGATCGGTGACCGCCGCCAACGTCGCACGCCTGGAGAGGGCGCGCACCGCGCTCAGCACCCGCGCCGGACCCGGTGGCGAGCTGCCGATCCCCCTCCTGCCGGGCCTCCCACCGCTTCCCGGATGACCGACGCCCCCTTTCTGCGGAGGCCCGGTCCCGCTCCGCGGAGGCCCGCGAGTGGCCCGGCAGGTCGGCGACGAGCACGGGCGGCCCGGAACGCGGGCGATGACCGCAGGTGGGCCGGCAGACGGGTGCCCGTCTGCCGGCCCGATGGACCCACCGCTGAACCTAGGGACTGATCAGGAGGAAGGAGAAGTCCTGTTTCGTCCTGCGGTTCGGCGGGATGTCGATCTTGACCCGGCGGGCGATCTCGTCCCGGCTGACGCCCAGCCCGAGGCCGATGAGCCGATCGGGACGCAACGGCACGGGATCATCGAAGGTGACCATGACCCGAAGGGGCCACGGACTATCGGGGACGGCGGGCGCGCGGAGTTCCCAGCACCCGTCCCAGTCGAGCGCGTACCGGTTGCGGCGGGCGGTCAACGGGTCGAGAAGGACCTGCGCGGCGAGGGACGGCGAGTTGGCCGAGTAACCGGCCAGCAGGCGGGGGGCCAGCGACCGGACCGGAACCCGGTCGTGGACGGTGAGCTTGCCGGTCCGGTCACAGGAAAGGCAATTGACCAGGAGCCAGACGTCGAGGAGCTTGCCGTTGGCGTTGACCCGGAACCTGCCGTCACCGACGGTGGCGCGGTCGGACGGGCAGGCCACGCACCGCAGGACGAGCAGGGGCAGGCGGGTGCGCCGCACCACCCAGGGCAGCACGATATGAGGATGTGAAGACATGATCTCTCTGAAGACCTGACGAAGAGCACGGAAAACAGAGCCGACGGCGTCCGTCGGCGACCGATGCGCAGGAAGGTGTCAGGTCTAGAGAGCAGGCGGCGTCATGCGCGCGAAGTCCTCACGAAGGGATGGGGGCCGGTGGGGGCAGGGGCTCAGCTCAGGCGGGTGCGCAGCAGGCAGAACTCGTTGTCCTCGGGATCGGCCAGGACGCGCCACGGTTCTTCGCCGGTCTGGCCGACGTCGGCCGGGCGTGCTCCGAGCTTCAGCAGGCGTTCGAGTTCGGCGGCCTGGTCGCGGTCGGTGGCGTTGACGTCGAAGTGCAGTCGCAGCCTGCCTGTCTTGGGCTCGGTGGTGGGGCTGAAGACGAGTGTCGGCTGCAGCCCGCCGAACCCTTCCCGCGGCCCGATCTCCACCGCGCCGTCGTCCTCGGTGTCGAGCACGACGAAGTCCAGCACCTCGCACCAGAAGGCCGCGAGCCGGTGCGGATCACGGCAGGGGACGATCAGTTCGGAGATGCGGCTAGCCATGATCGGCACACTACCGGCGGCGGGTCGCACCCGGCCAACGCTTTACGGCCCGGGGTGACTCCCACGTGCGGCCACCTTCACGATCACTTTTGCTGTGACTTGATCACCGGAGTTCTCTCTTTGGGTACGTGAGCTGATACACCCAGTAAGGGGGAGCGATGACCGTGAGGATAGCCTGGGTCTGCGCGCTGTTGGTCGTGATCGCCGTGGTGGTCCCGACGGCGCTGAAGGCGAAGCCGCGCAAGCAGCCGTCCGCCGCCCGCCCTGACGTGTCCGGCGTCCCGTTCGGGGTGTTCCTCGCCTCAGACTGGCGCGGGCCGCACCTGATGAGCGCGTTCGAGGCGTGGCTGGGAGCGGAGGTCCGGGTGGGGCGGACGTACGTGCCGGGCGAGGCGTGGAACGCGCTGGGCGGGCCCGACTTCGTCCTGCAACCCTGGATGCGGTGGCGGGCCGCCGAGCCGTCGCGCATGCTCGTGCTCAACGTGCCGATGGTCATGCCGAACGAGGGCGACCTCCCGGACGACACGGTGTCGGTGCTGCTGAACGCCGGCGCGGACGGCGCGTTCGACCCGTACTTCGACCGGCTGGCCCGGACGCTGGTCGCCGGGCACGCGCCGGACACGGTGATCGTCCCGGGCTGGGAGATGAACGGCCTGACCTACTCCAGCCGCTGCTCGGCCGATCCGCAGGCGTGGATGGCGTACTGGAGGCGGATCGTCACCGTGATGCGGGCGGTGCCGGGGCAGCGCTTCCGCTTCGACTTCAGCCCCAACCGGGGCCCGGACGCCATCGGCTGGACCGAGTGCTACCCCGGCGACGACGTGGTGGACATCATCGGCATGGACAGCTACGACCAGGGCCCGGGCCAGCAGTTCTCCGACTACGTCGACCAGCCGTACGGGCTGGAGGCGCAGGCCGAGTTCGCGTCCTCGCACGGCAAGAAGATCTCCTTCCCCGAGTGGGGGCTGTTCCGGTACGGCGACCGGCCGGAGTTCGTGCGCGCCATGCTCGACTGGATCGCCCGGCACGACGTGGCCTACCACTCGATCGTGGACTACTGCCCGCACGGCGTCTGGCGTTGCCCGGCCAACCCGAAGTCGTCGCGGGTCTTCCGTCAGCTCATGCGCGACCCGGGCTTCCAGCCGGGGCCGTCCGCGCCGCCGACGTTCCCACCGACCTTTGAGCTGCCGACGCCCCCTCAGCCCAGCCCGGCCGTCTCCTCCGTGGCCGTCTCCTCGGCTGCGGACGTCCCCGCCCCGGCGGCCACGCCGGCTTCGGGCTGACCCGGCCGCGCCAGCCGCAGCGCGTGCGCGGCCAGCCGGTCGAGGGTGACGCCGAGGTCGAACTCGGCCGCCCGCGACAGCGCCGCCCGCTCCTCCTCGTGCCGCATGGCCGGGTCCGTCAGCCGGGCCACGATCGCCACGGCCAGCGCCGCCGGGTCCCGCGGCTCGACGAGCGCGCCGGTCTCCGGGGTGACCACCTCCGTGAGACCGGCGACGGCGGCGGCCACCACCGACCGCCCGGTGGCCATGGCCTCCAGCACGGTCAGCGGCAACCCCTCCCACCGGGACGGCAGCGCCACCAGGTCGGCGGCGGCGTACCAGGGCCGCGGATCGCCGCTCGCCCCCGGCATGAGGACGCCGGGCGGCGCGTCGCGGCGCAGCCGGCCGTAGTCGTCCCCGTCGCCGACGAGGGCGAGGCAGGCGTCCGGGACGCAGGCGGCGATCTGCGGCCAGGACTCGACCAGCAGGTCCTGGCCCTTCTGCCGGGTGATCCGGCCGACGCAGACGACCAGCGGCGCTCGCCGGGAAAGGCCCAGGTCACGGCGGGCGGCGAGGCGCTCGTCGGGCGTGGCGGGCGGGAAGCGGGCCAGGTCCACGCCGTTGCGGACGACGGTCAGCGGGCCGCCCACGCCCGCGTCCCGGGCCTGCCGGTACTCGCCCTGGCCGACGCAGAGCCCGAGCTGCGTCCACCGGGTGGCGACGCGTTCCCAGAGGGTGGACGCGGTGGCGAGCGTCCCCCGGCAGGCCAGCCAGGACCAGCCGTGCGGCTGGAACAGCGTCGGCACGCGGCCACGCAGCACCGCCCGGCCGACCAGCCCGGCCTTGGAGGAGTGCAGATGCACCACGTCGGGACGGAACCGGCGCACGATGCGCCTCAGGGCGACGGCGGCGGCCAGGTCGGCCGGATGCGGCGCCCGTGCGGCGGGCCACGGCAGGTGCGGCAGCCCGATCGCGGCCAGCCGCTCGCCGAGCCGCCCTCGCGGGGGTGCGGCGACGGCGACCGTCCATCCGCGCCGGCTCTGGTCGGCGCAGGCGCTCTCGACGTAGGCGGCGACGCCGCCCTCGGTGGGCTGGGTGACGTGGAGCACGCGCGGCGCCCGTGGGCCGTGCGGGACGAAGGACGTCATCGCGCCCTGCGCAGAACCCGGTCGAGCGCTTCCCACCGTCGGCCGAGCGCGCGGCCGCGCACCCGGTCGAGCGTCGCCCACCGCCCGCGGAGCGTCCGGCCGCCCACCCGGGCGCGGGCCGCGAGGGCGTAGGCCGTCGCGACGGGCGTCCTGGCCAGCAGGAGCCGGTGGCTGACCGCGCACTGTCCGCCCCATTTGGTCTTGTGGGACTCGGCTCCGCGCAGCAGCGACATCGTCGGGCGGCCCAGCTCGTGCGCGAGCCCGAGGTCGGTGCGGAGCAGCAGGGTCACGACGTCCACCTGGGCGCGCAGGTCGGGGTGGGTGCCGTAGAGGTAGCCGCCGACGAAGTCCTTGCCGACGATCACCAGGTCCACCGCGACGACCTGGCCGTCGAGGTGGTACTCGATCAGCCGCGCCTGCTGCTCGGCCACCAGCCGCCGGGCGGCGCGGGCCAGGTGGGCGCGGAAGCGCGGCTTGGTGTGCTCGACGTTGATGCCCCGGCCCTGCCACTGCAGGGCGTGCAGGTCGAGCAGGCGGGCGACGGCGTGCTCGGCCTCGGCGGCCGGGACGTCCCTGACCTGGATGGGGGCCTCGTCCACGCGTCTGAGCTCGCGGCGCAGCTTGTTCCCGTTCTTGCCGGGCAGCCCGGCGAGCAGCCGGCCGAGAGGGACGCCGGGCAGTTCGACGCACGTCGAGGCGGGCAGCCGCCAGGAACGGCCCGGCCAGGCCGCCGCGAGCCGTTCGGCGTCCGCGCCCGGCCGCACCTCGGGCAGGTCGAGCACGTCCCATCCGGGCAGCTCGGCGAGGGCCCGGCCGAGTGCCGCCGGGAGGTCGGGGTCCCCGTCCTCGATCAGGACGTCGGTGAAGTCGGACTGGTCGCCGCCGAGCGGCCGCAGGACGCGCAGCCCCGCCCGGCGCACGGTCATGACGGGGGCGGCGGCCACCAGCCGTCCCCGGCGGCGCAGCAGGACGGCGCTCAGGTTGGCGTTCCGGCCGTAGGTCTCCCACCACGACGACAGCCAGACGTGCGACTGGAACGGCGTCGCGGCCGGGGAGCGGTCGTGCAGGTCGGCCCACTCCCCCGCCAGGGCGCGCAGGCGGCTGGAGCCGGTCACGACCTCGGTGGCCAGGTCAGGGGTCTGCCGGGTCGTGGTCGTCATGCGGACACCGTGTCGGCCGGCCGGCGTGCGGGCGCGGCCTCCTGATCGTCCCGGCGCCCCCGGGCGGGGACCGCCATCCAGATCAGGGCGGCCAGCAGGAGCCCGGCGGCCGTGGCCACGGCGGTGGCGATCAGGGGCTGGGGTGAGCCGGGCGAGGCGGGCGGCACGGCCGGGGCGAAGCTGGACAGGCGGACGCCGGTGTCGGCGCTGTGCCGGTTGGCGTAGGCGGTGAGCGCGCTCGCCACGCTGTTGGCCCGCCTGGCGGCCTCCTCCGGGGTGCCGGCGATGGCGGCCAGCCGGATCAGCGGCGCGTCGGGCGAGGCCGACGCCTGCAGAGTGGTCCGCAGCAGCTCGCCGTCGGCCAGGTAGGCGTCGCCGTTCCCGGCGAGCAGGCCGGGGTGGACGGCCACCCTGGCGTAGGCCTGGGCGAAGTCGGCGTCCTGCGTGGGGACGCCCTGCCGCGCCGAGCTGACCACCGCGTAGGCGTCGGCGGTGTAGACGGGCTCCTGGACCAGCGAGTACGTCAGCCCCGTCCCCATGCCGATCAGCGGGAGCGCGAGCAGGGACCAGGTGCGGAGCGCGCCGGCGGCGCGCTGGACCGGGTGAGTCATGACAGCCTTTCCTGGTGGCGCCTGGCGAGCAGGCGGTCGTAGAGGTCGTGCAGGCGCCGGGCTTGCCGGCGCACGTCGTAGCGGTCCAGGGCGGGGGGTGGCGGCAGGCGCGTGCGGGGCGCGGCGAGGAGCGCGGCCAGCTCGTCGGCCAGCCGGTGTGACGGCACCCGGCGGGCACCGGGCACGGCTCCGGGCGGCAGGTCGTCGATCGCCGGGCACGAGCCGTACAGCACGGGCAGGCCCGCGGCGAGCGCCTCGACGACGGCCAGCCCGAACGTCTCCTCCTGCGAGGGGGCGGCCAGCACGTCCATGGCCGACAGCAGGGCCGGCACATGCGCGGTCTCCCCGGCGAACACGACGCGCCGCTCGACGCCGAGCCGCGCGGCCAGCCCACGCAGCCGGGGCTGTTCAGGGCCGGTGCCGACGAGCAGGAGCACCGCGCCGTCCAGCCGCGGCAGCGCCTCGACGAGCAGGTGGAAGTTCTTGCCCGCGACCAGGCGGCCGACCCCGCCGACGACGAACGCCTCCGGCGGGATCCCCAGGCTCAGCCTGGCCGGTCCGGCGGCCCGCGGATCGTGGCGGAAGGCGGACAGGTCGACACCGTTGGGGATGGTGACCACGCGTGCGGGCGGCAGGCCCCAGCCGTGCAGCCGGTCGGCCACGGCCGGGGAGACCGCGACGACGGCGTGGGTCAGGCGGGACGTCGTGCGGTAGAGCGTGCGGATCGGCGCGGTGACGGGCCGTCCCTCGATGTGCCGGGCCCCGGCCGAGTGCTCGGTGGTGACGACGACCGGCACGCGGGCCAGCCGGGCGGCGAGCGGCGCGTAGACGCAGGCCCGGTACAGGTGCGCGTGCACGACCTGGTAGCGGCCGGCGCGCATGAGGGCGGTGAGCCGGGGCAGCGCGCGCAGGTCCCGGTTGCCGCCCATGCCCACGGCGCGTACGGGCGTCCCGCCGGCGCGGATGGCGTCGGCCAGGGCACCGGGCCGGGTCAGGACGGCGACCTCGCTGGCGCAGTCCATGTGGGGCAGCAGGGTCCGCAGTTGCTGCTCGGCCCCGCCCGCGGCCAGCCCGGTGATGACGTGCAGGACCTTCATCGGGCCAGCCCCCAGCGCAGCCGGTGGCAGGCGTTCTTGGCGAGCAGCCGGGCGGCGGTGTCGCGGTCACCGACGTAGCGGCGCGGCAGGGCGTGCGCCCCGGCGAGCCTGCCCGGACGGACGGCGCAGGCGTGCTCGTACCCGGCCCGTCGGACGGCGGCGACCTCGCGGGCGGTCAGCTCGCCGTAGGGATAGGCGAAACCGGTGACGGGGGCGCCGAGCACGTCCTGGAGCATGAGCTTGCTCGTGGTCAGCTCGTCGGCGAGCTCGCCTGGGGCGGCGGCCGGCAGGTGGGGGTGGCTGTGGGTGTGGGAGCCGACCTCCATGCCGGCGGCGGCCACCCGGCGCAGCGTGTCGGCGTCCATCAGGGGGCGGGGGGTGACGTCGCGGTCCCAGGCGTTGTGGCCGCCGATCCGGCCGGCGACGACGTAGACGGTCGCGGTGAAGCCGTAACCGGCCAGCACCGGGACGACGTCGGTGGCGAAGTCGGCGTAGCCGTCGTCGAAGGTGAGCCCGACGAGCCCGCGCCGGTCGCCCGGATGGTTCAGCAGCTCGTGCACCGAAACGCCGCGCAGCCCGCGCCGGGCGAGCCAGCGGATGTGCGCGGCGAAGCGCTCGGGGGTGACGACGATGTCGAAGGGGTCCTCGTCGCGTTCGGCGACGGAGTGGTACATCCAGATGAGCGGCAGCGCGCCGATGCGCGTGCTCATACGCGCTCTCCTTCCCTGACGGTCGTGACGGCCCTACGGAACGGCGACAGGCCGAGGCGATGGAGACCGGCCAGCATGAGCGCGGCGGTCACGGTGATTCCGACGGCGTTGGCCAGGGCGATGCCGCCCTGCGCCATGCCGGGGACGAGCGCCACGGACAGCGTCGCGGTCAGGGTGAGGCCGGCGGCCATCGCCAGGGCCGGGTACCACAGCTCGCGCCCGCCCCGGGCGCAGAAGTAGGCCCTGCAGACCACGCTCACGACGGTGTGGCCCAGCAGGCCGATCGTGTACAGCCGCAGGACATGCTCGGTGGCGGCGGCGTCCTGGTCGTCGAAGGCGCCGCGGTGCAGCAGCAGGCCCACGACCATCGGTGCGAAGGCGACCAGCAGCGCGGCGGCGCCGACCGTGACGGCCGCCGCCGTCGCCAGGTCGCGGGCCAGCAGCCGCCAGGCCCGTACGGTGTCCCCCGCGGCGATGCTGCGGGCCAGGTGGGGGTAGGTGACGGTGGCCAGCATCAGCGAGACCACCATCGGCACCTGGGCGATCTTCTGGGCGTAGTTGAGATGGGAGATCGCGCCGGCGGGCAGGTCGGCGGCGAGCACGCGTTCGACCAGCACCTGCCCCTGCCGCAGCAGCGTGAAGGCGACGATGGGCAGCAGCGCGGCGACCGGCAGCACCAGGCGGCGGGGCATCCGGCGGGGCAGGCCGACGCGCCGCAGGTACGCCGGCGCCTGCATGCCGACCATGAGGACGGCGCCCACCGCGACCCCCCACGCGGCGGCCCGCACGCCGAGCGTGTCGTGCCAGACGACCAGGCAGCCGACGAGGGCCACGTTGTAGGCCAGGCCGGTGGCCGCGGGCGGGCCGAAGACGTGATGGGCCCGAAGGGCCGCGCTGGCGTATCCCGCCAGCGCGAACGGCAGGACGCAGCCGCAGCAGATCCGCCAGCACTGCACGGCCAGCCCGGCCTGCGGAAGGCCGGGGGCCAGCGCCGCCACCAGCCAGGGCGCGAACGCCGCGGCGCACACGGCGACGGCGGCGAGCGCGGCGGCCAGGGCGGGCAGCGTCCGCTCCACCAGCGCCGCCCGCTGTCCGTCCCCGGTCGCCGTGCTGAACAGCGGGATCAGCCACAGGGCCATCGCCCCTTCGATGAGCAGCGGCGCGGCGGTCTCGGGGACGGTCCAGGCGACCAGGAAAGCGTCGGTGTCGGCGTTGGCGCCGAACAGCGCGGCCATCAGCAGGTCGCGTACGTATCCGAGGGCCGAGCCCGCGCCGACGAGCATCGTGGTGAGGGCCGCGGCGCGCAGGTCGGCCGCGCCCCGGCTCAGCACGCGGGCCGCCGCGACGGGAGCGCGGCGTCGGCGCGTCCCATCGCCAGGCCCAGCATGACCGACATGACCAGGCTGGTCGCGCCGCCGATGTCGGCGTAGGCGAAGTCCACCGCCAGCCACGTCATGAAGCCGGCGGCGGCCAGCCCCGCCGGGCCGGACCGTCCGGGACGGGCGAGCGTGCGCACGAGCACCCCGCCCACGAGCAGCGCGAACGCCGACAGGCCGACGAGCCCCTGCTCGCTGAGCACCAGCAGGTACATGTTGTGCGGGGACAGCAGCGGCTGGCGGCGGTAGCCGCCGGTCGCGTCCTCGATGTCGCTGCCCGAGGACAGGGCCAGCGGCGCGTAGGTGTCACGCCAGGCGGCGAACCCCTTGGGACCGACGCCGGTGACCGGGTGGTCCTGCCACATGCGGGCCGCCGCCTGCCACAGCTGGTACCGGTCCGACACCGATCTGTCGGGCTGGACCACCGAGGAGGAGATGGAGGCGACGCGCTCGGCGACGATCCCGCCGGCGGGCGCGCCCAGGAGCGTCAGGAGCACGGCCCCGGCCGTGGCGGCGACGGCGGCACCCACGGCCGGCCGTGCGCCGCGCAGCACGAGCATCACCGCCACGGCGCAGCCGACCGCGACCCAGGTGCCGCGGCTGAGGGACATGACGAGCGGCGGGCAGAGCGCCGCCGCGGCGATCAGCGCGGCGACGCGCCGGCGAGGGCCGCCGGCGAGCGCGACCGCCAGGGCGATGATCAGTCCGAAGCTGACCATGCTGGCCAGCGCCATGACCTCGCCCGCGCCGAACGTGCCGACCGCGCGGATCGGCAGGCCCGCGTAGGAGGCGCCGCTGCCCGTGAGCGCCTGCCGGCAGCCGATCACGGCCTGGACGAGCGACACGGCGGCGACGGCGCCGCCCACCAGCAGCAGGTCCGACCGCTGCCGTACCGCCACCGTCACGGCGACGGGGACCAGGACGAACACCTGGAGGAACCGGGCCAGGCCGGGCAGCGCGAGCAGGACGTCGGACGCCGTGAGGGCGGCCGCCGTCGCCGCGAGCACCGCGGGTGCGACGAGCAGGGCCCACCTGCCGGGACGCGCACCGCCCCGCGCCAGGCTCACCACCACGGACACCAGCAGCGCCAGCGACATCAGGTCGGCGACCTGCGGCTGGACGACGTCCGCGGCGTGCGGCGCGGCGGGCACGCACACCGCGATCACCGTCAGCGCGGCCCAGAAGCTCGGACGGGCCGGCAGTCGGCCCAGGGACGGCAGGAACGTCCTGATCACGATCGTCCCGGCCACAGCAGGCAACCGACCGTCCGGATCATGATCTTGATGTCCCGGCGCAGGGACCAGGTGTCGATGTAGTGGTTGTCCAGCCGCGCCCGGTCCTCGATCGAGGTGTCGCCGCGCAGGCCGTGGGTCTGGGCCAGGCCGGTGAGGCCGACGGGCAGGCGGTGGCGGCGTCCGTAGTGGTGGTCGCCGCGCGAGAACAGCTCCACGAAGTGCGGCCGTTCGGGCCGGGGGCCGACCAGGCTCATGTCGCCGCGCAGCACGTTCCACAGCTGCGGCAGCTCGTCCACGGAACAGGAGCGCAGCAGCCGGGCGGACCGGGTCAGACTGGGGTCGTCGGCGATGCTCCAGCGGGTGTCGGACTCGCCGGCGCGCAGCGGGGCGAAGGTGCGGAGCTTGACGATCTCGATGGGCGTCCCGGCGATCCCCACCCGGACCTGCCGGAACAGCACCCCCGGTCCTCCCTGCCTGCGCAGCAGCAGCATGCAGGCGAGCAGCACCGGGGCGCTGACGACCAGCCCGGCCGCGGCCAGCCCGACGTCCAGGGCGCGCTTGAGCGGCCAGGACGCGCGCCGCTGCGGCAACGGCCGCATGCGCAGCACCGGGAACCCCCGGACGTGCTCCCCCACGGGGACGAAGTCGACCAGCACGCCGCCGGGCTGCGGCGCCAGGTACACCGGGTAGCCCGCCTGCCGGGCCTGCTGCGCGAGCCGGTGGGTCTGCTCCTCGCCGCCCGGGGGCGGGGCCAGGACCACCACGCGGGCCAGGTGCCTGCGTGCCATGGTGAGCAGGGTCTCCGGGTCGTCCACGATCGGCTCGTACGGGGCCTGGCCCAGCACGTCGCCGGCGCCGCCGACGGGCAGCAGGCCGTACTCGGTGTGGCGCAGCAGGGTCAGCGCGAGGTTCCTGGCGTGCGCGCCGGAGCCCACCACCAGCGTGGGCACCAGTGCGCCGCGGCGGCGGGCCTGGCGCAGCACCGCGTAGACCAGTCCGCGCCCGGTCAGCGTCAGCCCGAGGTAGGCGACGACGACCCGCGACGACTCGCCCGTCCAGGTGATCAGCGTCGTCTCGTGGTCCAGGGCCACGACGGTCAGCGCGCCGGCGATCGCGGTGGCGCATCCCCCTCGCCACATCCATCCGTCCATGACGGACGGCGACAGCCGGATCCGGTACGTGCCGCCCGCCAGGTTCAGCAGGACGAGCAGCCCCGCCGCCAGGCAGGCGAGCAGCACGCCGTACCCGGCGTCGAGAACGGGCGCGGCCAGCGCGACGGCGTCGACGCTCGCGTCGGCCAGGGAGCAGATGGTCCAGCATGTCACCGGACGCCGCCGGCCGGGGGCGCGGCGGGAGGCGCCTCGCTGCGACAGCAGCATGCCCTTTGACGGGGAGTGCGGGAAGGGTTCTTCTTCCCGAAGGGGTGTGACCATATCTGCTCCATTGCAAAAAGACAACGGCGATCCATAAAGAGTGCGATATCCACGAACAGGGGATGGATATGACTGTCCTACTTATCGCGAAAATTCGCTCATCTTTGGCCTCCATTCCGATAATCGCCCTGATTCGCGGGCAGCGACCAACTTACTTGGCGGGTTCACAGGTACGGCCGTGTGGACGGGATGGCGTCCCACAAAGATTGCGAATTTTCGGGTGTCGCGAAGCTAGGCCATTTGTCCCGGTTCGCCGTTCAGGTAGCGATGAAGATCTTTGCCGGGGCATGGCGACGGTATGACGCAACCGGACGGACGGGTTCAGGAGGCGGGTTTCGGGAGGTCCGCGAGGGTCCGCGCGCCGGCCGCCCGGCGGTGGCGGGCGGACCCGCTGGACAGTCCGAATGGGCATTACCGCCACACTTGGGGAGCCGGGCGGCTAGGCTCCCCAATCGCCACTGGCCCCCGTCCGCCGATTTCAGTACGTTCTCACTGGTCCCTACGGAAGCCCCCATGCCGTCATTACGTTCGCGTGAAGAGAACTCGCGCGACGGCGAGGACGACAGCTCGCCGCCGCGCCAGGACGCTCCGCGCGCCATCGCGGCCGAGACGGCGCTGAGCACTCTGGTGGGTGTGATCGTCACCCGGATATGGACGGATTTCACCGCTTTTGTGGAACAAATCCCCGGCGGCTACTACGTCGGGGTGTCTCTGCTCACCGGGGCGGTCTTCCTGACGATCTGGGCCGCTTCGAGACTGAGCCCGGCACGGGTCCGGGCCGCGGCCGCCGAGCGGGGCGCCCGCGCGTGGCGGTGGATCTGGCGGAAGACGCCTCGGGGTCTGCGCCGGGCCGCGCGGGTGTTGCGCCTCAACCGCGCGGTCCGGCTGCTGCTGGCGGTCTACCTGGCCGCCGTCGCGGGGGCGTGCGTGGTCGCCGTGGGCGCGGGCGGCGTGTGGGCGTACCGGCGGCTGGGTCTCGGACCGTGCGATCCCCCGCAGGAGCTGACCGTCATGACCGCACCGGAGAACGTGAGCGCGCTGCGGATCGCCGCCGAGGCGTTCGTCGGGAGCCGGTCGGAGCACGGTTGCGCGTTGCACCGCGTCTCGGTCTACCCGGAGGCGTCCGTCGAGGAGCTGGCCTACGGCTTCGACAACGACTGGCAGCGGGACGGCTACAACCAGAACGGCGACCCGTACACGCGGCTGCTCACCCCGCGTCCGGACCTGTGGGTGGCGACCACGGCGGCGGAGCTCGGCCTGGTGTTCGGCGGGGACGACCGGCTCAGGGCCGCGCCCGTGCGGATCGAGCCCCTGGGCGACGCGGGCGCCGACCGGCTGACGCTGGCGGTGTCGAGCTCCCGCTACGGCGTGCTCAACCAGATCCTGCCCGCGCGCGGGCCCGGCCGCGGTCTCGACGCGGCGCTGGCGGCCGCCCGGGGCCGGCAGCGGATGCGCCTGACCTACCCCGAGCCGAGCCTGTCGGTCGCCGGGCTGGTCGCCGCCGCGCGGGTCGTGGACACCGACAGCGGCAAGGAGATCGCCCGCAGCGCCGGCCTCGGGGGAACCGTCGGGGAGACCTTGTGCCGGTTCCGCACGGGGTCGAAGGACGAGCGCGACGACCTCGCCTTCCTCGTGCCGTCCCGTGCCGTCGTGGACCTCAACGCCGGCCTGCCGGGCTCCACCCCCTGCCCCGGCAGGCAGCTCAGCGGCGGCGACGCCCTCATGGACGTGAAACCCGAGGCCGGCACGCTGATCACGCATCCCGTCCACGGGGTGAGCTGGCCCGGGGACGCGCCCGCGCGCATGGAAGCCGTGCGCGACCTGGCCGCCTGGCTGTCCCGGACGCGCCCGCTCGACACCCGCCCCGACCCGGCCGGCAAGGCGACCCAGGACGACCTGGGCATGGTCCGCGAGCGGATCGCCGCCAAACTGCCGTCGGTGAGCGTCCAGGTGGCGCTGGACGGGTCGGGCTCGATGGCGGAGTCGCCCTCCTCCCTGCTGGCCAGGGTCCGGGACGCGCTCTCAGCCGTACGCGGCTCACTGGGCAACGACGACCGGCTGTCCGTGAGCCTGTTCCACCGGCCAGAGCAGGGCGGGCGGGTGGTCAGGTTCGAGCCCGAGGTCTACCACCGGCAGGACTGGGAGCGCCTGCAGTCGCGGCTCGCCGAAGCGCCGCGCGGAGCCAGGGACGCGCCGATCTCGCAGGCGTTGAGGGACCTGGGCCACGAACTGGACCCGCCCGGCAGGCCGGTCGTCGTGATCACCGACGGCGGTCCCTTCAGGTCCGACGAGAAGGACGACGACAAGGTGGCGCAGGCCCTCGAACGGGCGGCGCGCGACGCGGCCACCGTTCTGGACGTGCACGTCCTGGTGGTCGGCGACGCCGCCTGCCCGCCCGGACTCGGACCGGGGCCCGTCCCGGCCGGCGGGGTGACCTGCACCGCCGTGGCCCACAACAACCTGGAGGACGCCTTGCGCAACCTGATCTCGGTGATCAGGGGGCGGCCCTGATGTCCGGCCGGCCGGTCGCCGAACGGGTCGCGGCGGGCGTCGCGTTCGTGGTGACGGTGTGCCTGCTGGCGTACCTGCTGGTCGCCGACCGCACCGCCCGGCCGGACCGCGTGTGCCCGTCCCATCTCCAGGAAGGGCTGCGGGTGGCGGCGGGTGACGACATCAGTGCCAGCACCTACCGGCGCGAGCTGTTCGACGAGTGGAACGCCCACCACCAGCCCCGCGTGACGCTGGTGGAGATGGGCGAGACCACCGACGACGAACGCAAGGAGATGGTCACCGCGGCCCAGGCGGGGCGATGCGCGTACGACGTCCTGGTCATGGACGTGGCCTGGGTGCCGGAGTTCGCCCGCAACGGCTTCCTGCGGGAGACCCCGCTGACCCCGCAGGAACGCGCGGCCTTCGTGCCGCAGGCCCTGCGCACCGGCGAGGTGGACGGCACGCAGTACGCCGTCCCCTTCGGCACCAACGTCCCGCTGCTGTACTACAAGTCGGGCCTGCCCTACCCCCGCACCCTGGACGAGTTCCTGGACCTGGCCTCCCGGCACCGCTACGCCGCCCAGCTCGACGACTACGAGGGCGGCACGGTCAACCTGCTGGAGGCGATGCTCTCCGGCGGCGGCGAGATCATGCGGGACGACCGCGTGGTGCTGGACGAGCCGGGCAACGCGGACAAGGCGCGGACGGCGCTGGCACGGTGGAGCACGATGACCCGCGCCGTCCTGGAGGACCGGCCGCGGTACGCGAGTCTGCAGGAGCGTACGAGCATGCGCGAGTTCCGCCGGCCGGACGTCGGCTACCTGCGCGACTGGGCGTTCTCCTTCCACGAGCTGGCCGCCGACCCGGCCCTGCGCCCCGCCTCCGGAACCCTGCGCTTCAAGGTCGGCAAGTTTCCCACCCACGGCACCCTGGGCGGTTTCAACCTGGCCATCGCCAGGGACTCCCCGCACGCGAAGGAGGCTATGGAGCTCATCCGGTTCCTGACCGGGCAAAAGCGCCAGAGCAGGCTGTTCGCCTGCGGCGGCTACCCTCCGGTGATCGAGGCCGTGTACGCCGAGTTCCGCGACCGGCCGACGGCCTGCCGGAAGACGACCACGGACCCGCCCGGCGACACCGTCGGCCCCCGGGAGCTCAGCGCGCTGGCCGGGGCCGTCCACGCCGGTCTCCAGGACACCGTCACCCGGCCCGCCTCCCCGTACTATCCGGCGTTCAGCGAGGTGTTCCGGGGCTGTGTCCGCCAGGCGGTGCTGAAGGGCCCCGACTCACCGCCGATCGACTACCCGGCCTTCGCCGCCGCCCTCCGCGCCGCGCTGGACGGCCGTCCCGCCGACCGGAACGCCTGCTCAGGCTCCACCTGAGGGCGCCTGAGGCCGTCCGAACAGCCGTCCGAGCTGGTGTTCGACGAGCGCCGCGGCGTCCTCGGCGGTGTAGTGGCCGATGACGATCGGGTTCACCAGGCCCTGGGCGAAGGCGAACAACATGGCCGCCTCCTTGACGGCGTCGACGTCGGCGGCCACCTGACCGGCCGCCTGGGCCGCCCTGAGCTGACCGGCGTAGAAGTCGAGGACGATCGGCAGGCCCGCGCGCAGCAGCGCCGCCAGCGGCTCGGCCACCACTGAACGCGCGAGGAAGGCCAGCCCGACGCGCGCCTCGAACCGGCGCTCCTCGTCCAGCGGCAGGAGTTCCAGGAGCGCCACGCGCAGGAGGCCGAGGGGGGTGCCGTCGTGCGCGGCGGCGGCGACCCGGAGGCTGATCCGGGTGTTGAGGTGTTGCAGGGCGAGCGTGAGCATCTCGTCCTTGCTGGCGAAGTAGTGCTGCACCGCGCCCATGGACATGCCCGCCTCGGCCGCGACCTCGCGCAGGCTGACGCTGTCCATGCCCTTGGCATCGATGACGCGGTGCACGGCGTCGGCGATGTGCCGCCGGCGCGTCTCGTGGTCGACGATCTTCGGCATCGGTTCCCAGTTTTTGTCATGCGGTCGCATTGCGAAGCGAACGCCCGCCTTTTACCATGCGAGTGCATGATAAACGAGGGCGAGGTGGACGTCGTGCGCGTACTGATCGTCGGGGTGGGCACGCGGGGTGACGTGGCCCCGTACACGGGGCTGGGCGTACGGCTGCGGGAGGCCGGGCACGAGGTGGCCGTCGCCTGCCACCAGCCGTACGCCGACCTGGTGACCACCGCGGGTCTGGAGCATCGGGACATCCCGGGCGACCTGTTCCCCCTGCTGCCCGCGGGCAAGGGCGGCGCGCGGGTCTCCCCGGCCGCCAAGCTCGCCCTGTTCGCCGAGTACGGCAGGCAGGTCTCCGGCGGCATCGTCCGGGCCGCCGCGGCGGGGACCGACGTCCTGCTGCTCAACGTGGCCGCCTCGGCCGGGTACCACGTGGCCGAGGCGATGGGCGTCCCGAGCATGGGCGTGCACCTGCAGCCGGTGGAGCCCACGGGGGACTTCCCGCCGGTCATGAGCGTCGTGCGCCGCTCGCTCGGCCGGTGGGGCAACCGGACGGCGGCCCGCCTGGCGTTCGCGCTGCCCTCGCCCGCGCACGCCGGGTCGGCCAAGGAGTTACGGGCCGCGCTCGGGCTGCCGCCGATCGGCTCGCGGGAGGCGTACCGGCGGCGGGAGGCCGCGTGCTGGCCGGTCCTGCACGGGTTCAGCCCGTCGGTGCTGCCCCGACCGGCCGACTGGCGGGCGGGGCTGGAGGTGACGGGCTACTGGTGGCCGGTACGTCCGGCTGGCTGGCGGCCCGACCCGCGCCTGCGCGACTTCCTCGACTCCGGCCCGCCCCCGGTGTTCGTGGGCTTCGGCAGCCAGGCGGGCCCGCGCGCCGACCACTACACCGACCTGGCCCTTCACGCCCTGCGGCTGGCCGGCCTGCGCGGCGTGCTCCAGACGGGCGTGCCCGGAACGCTGAACGACGACGTGCTGGGCGTCGCGGACGTGCCGCACGAGTGGCTGTTCCCGCGCATGGCCGCCGTCGCCCACCACTGCGGCAGCGGGACCACGGGGGCCGGGCTGCGGGCGGGCGTGCCCGCCGTCGGCCTGCCCGCCCTGGCCGACCAGCCGTTGTGGGCGTCCCGGCTGGCCGCGCTCGGGGTCGGCCCGGCCGCCGTCCCCTTCCGCCGCCTGTCCCCGGAACGGCTCGCGGCCGCCCTGCGCGCGGCCGTGAGCGAGCCCTCGTACGCACGGCGGGCCGCGGAGCTGTCGGAACGCATCAGGGTGGAGGACGGGGGCGCGGCCGTGGTGGCGGCGGTGAACAGCCTGGCATGACCGCCCGCCGCATCCCGGCCTCCTGGCGGGCATAATGCGTTGATCGCCGCGAGGAGAGGCAGGATTCAGGATGGATCAGCCGAGTTTCGCCCGGACCGGCCGGACGATGGTGGTCGCCACCCTCGTGTCGAGGATCACCGGCTTCCTCCGGACGCTGGCACTGGTCGCCGCTCTCGGGCTGGGCACGCGGCTGCTCGACGCCTACACCGCCGCCAACGTCCTGCCCAACAGCATCTACGAGCTGGTGATGGGCGGAGCGGCCGCGAGCGTGCTGGTCCCGCTGCTGGTCCGGGTGACGGCCGACGACGACGTCGACGCGGACCTGTTCACCCAGCGGCTGCTGTCCCTGGTGTTCTACGGACTGTCGGCGGTCGTCGTCGTGACGATCTGCGCGGCCCCGCTCATCGTCGACCTGACCGTCCCCGGGTTCAGCTCCGCCCAGCGGGAGCTGGCCGTCGACTTCGCCCGGATCTTCCTGCCCCAGATACTCTTCTACGGCCTCGGCGCGACACTCACCGCGATCCTGAACGTCCGAGGCCGGTTCGCCACCCCCATGTGGGCCCCGGTGGCCAACAACGTGGTGGTCATCGCCACCGCCGGGACGTTCCTGCTCGCCGGCGGAACCGGCCACCTGGAGAGGCTGCCCCAGGGGCAGATGTTGCTGCTGTCGATCGGCACCAGCGCCGGGGTCGTCGCCCAGATGATCGTCCTGGCGGTCGTCACCCGCCGGGCGGGCCTCCCGCTACGGCTGCGCGCCGACCCGCGGGGCATCGCGGTACGCAGGATCCTGGCGATGGCCGGCTGGACGCTCGCGTCGGTGACCGCGGCGCAGATCGCGCTGATCGTCGTCAACCGGCTGGCGTCGCAGGCCGGGCCGGGGGCGGTGGGTGTCTTCTCCAACGCATACACCTTGTTCCAGCTGCCGTACGCGGTCATCGCGGTGACCGTGATCACCGGCCTGCTGCCCCGCATGAGCCGGTCGGCCGGCGAACGGAACCTGGCCCAGATCACCGCCGACCTGTCGCACAGCCTGCGGGTGACCGGCGTGATCCTGGTTCCCGTGGCCGCCGCGCTCGTGGCGCTGGGGCCGCAGCTGGCCATGCTGCTGTTCGCGCACGGGAACGCCTCTCCCCGCGCCGCTCATCTCACCGGTGTCGTGCTGGCCGCGTACGGGCCGGCGCTGGTTCCGTTCGCGGGCTACCAGATACTGCTCCGCGTCTACTACGCCCTCGGTGACACGCGCACGCCCGCACTGGTCAGCGTGATCGTCTCCGCCGCCCTGCTCGTCACGAGCCTGGTCGCCGCGCGCCTCTTCCCGGGCACGGACATGGTCGTCGCCCTCGCCGGCTGCACGGCCGTCGCCTACGCCTTGGGGTTCGTGATCGTCGCCCAGCTGTTGCGGCGCCGGATCGGCCGCATCGACGGCCATCGGCTGCTCAGCTCGTACGGGCGCATGTCGGTGGCCGCGGTGGTCGCCGCCGGTCTCGGGCTGGCCGTGGGGGCGGGGCTCGGCGGTCCGCTCGCCGTCGTGTCCGCCACGACCGTCGTCGGCGCCGGCCTTTACGTGTTGATCGCCCGCCTTCTCCGCATCAGCGAGTTCGCCGTCCTGACAGCCGGCCTGCGCCTCCCCCGCCTCTGACCAGGGCGCGGCCGCGGTCGTCACGCCGTTCTCCGTGTGGGAGGTGCTGATCGGCCACCGGCTGCTCGTACGGCCGGGCCGGGCGACGGGCGGCGCTGCGGGCACCACCAGGCAGAATGTCGGCCATGAAGGTCCTGACGGCCACGCGGGACGCGGCGCTCTTCCTGATGTCCGGGGCGGGCGCCGCGCTGCTCGCGCTGCCGCTGTTCTGGCTGGTCGGCTGCGTCGCGCTGCTGAGCCTGGCCGGGGTCGGCCTGCCCCTGATCCCACCGGTGACGCGGCTGGTCAGGCGGCTGGCCGGGTGGCAGCGCCGCCGTCTGGGGATCCGGGTTCCGCCGTACCTGCCGCTTGAGGGGACGCTACCGGTACGCGTGCGCGCGGCCGTGGGCGACCCCGCCACGCCGCGGGAGGTGCTCTGGCTTCTCGCGCACGGTCTCACCGGCAGCGTGCTCGGCTTCCTGGCGCTGGGCCTGCCGCTGGCGGCGCTCAACGCGGCCACCCTGCCGCTGTGGTGGTGGCTCCCGCCGGGCAGCCCGCCGTCGGTGCTCGGCTACGCCGTCGACTCCTGGCCGACGGCCCTGACGGGCCCGTTCGTCGCCGCGGCGTACGTGGGCGTGGCCCGCCTGGTCCTGCCGAACGCCGCCGTCCTGTCCGAACGACTCAGCCGACGCCTGCTCGAACCCGTCGGCCGGGTACGGCTGGCGCAGCAGGTGGCGATGCTGACCGCGGCCAGGGCCTCGGCGCTCGAAGCCCACGCGCAGGAGCTCAGGCGCATCGAGCGCACCCTCCACGACGGCACGCAGAACCGCCTGGTCGCCGTCGTCATGCACCTCGGCATGCTCGAACGTGCCCTGGGCGCCGCCCCCGAGAGCACCCGGCAGCTGGCCGTACGGGCCCAGGACGCGGCCTCCGACGCGCTGGTCAACCTGCGTGACGCCATCCGGGCCATCCACCCGCCCGTCCTCACCGAGCACGGGCTCGACGGCGCGCTCGCCGCGCTGGCCGCGCGCAGCCCGGTCCCCTGCGTCGTCGAGGTCGCCGGCTTCCCCCGCCTGCCGGCGGCCGTCGAGGCGGCCGCGTACTTCACCGCCGCCGAAGCGCTCACCAACGTCGCCAGGCACAGCCGTGCCGGCAAGGCGGCGCTACGCGTGCACCTGGACGGCGGCCTGCTGATCGTCGAGATCGAGGACGACGGGGTGGGCGGCGCCAGGAGCGGCGCCGGAAGCGGCCTGACCGGAATCGACCACCGGGCCGCCGCCTTCGGCGGCCGGAGCACCCTGACCAGCCCGCCCGGCGGGCCGACCGTGTTGACAGTGGAGTTGCCATGCGGGTTGTGATCGCCGAGGACGACGCGCTGCTGCGCGAGGGGCTGGCGCTGCTGCTGGCCGCCGAGGGCATCGAGGTGCTCGACGCCGTCGACAACGCCGCCGACCTGCTCGCCGCCGTCTCGGCCGAGACGCCCGACGTGCTCATCGTGGACGTACGGCTGCCGCCGGACTTCCGCGACGAGGGCCTGCGCGCGGCGATCGAGGCCAGGCGGACGCGGCCCGGGTTGCCCGTCCTGGTGCTGTCCTCCTACGTGGAGGACACCTACGCGTCCGCCCTGCTCAGCGAGGGCGGCGTGGGCGTCGGCTACCTGTTGAAGGAGCGCGTCGGCAAGGTGCAGTCCTTCCTGGACGCGTTGCACCGGGTGGCCGACGGCGGAACCGCGATCGACCCGGAGGTGATCGCCCAGCTCCTGGTGCGCCGCCGGGCCGGTGACCCGCTCCACGCGTTGACCGCCCGGGAGCGGGAGGTGCTCGCGCTCATGGCCGAGGGGTTGTCCAACACCGACATCGGCGTCCGGCTGGTGATCAGCGAGGGCGCGGTCAACAAGCACATCAGGAACATCTTCGCCAAGCTCGGCCTGCAGCCCTCCGACAGCGGCCACCGCAGGGTGCTGGCCGTGCTCGCCTACCTCAGGGCCTGACCCGCGGCCGGCCGTTGCCCGGCGCAGAGGGCGGTGTCGAGGAAGCGGTCGAGCCGCTTGTCGCCCTCCGCCGTGAGCGACTTCTCGGTCGCGGTGACGGTGGCCGAGCGGCCGCCCTCGGTGACGCCGCCGCGGGTCGAGTATCCGCCGACGTCACCGCTGTGCCCCCAGGCGAGGCCGCCGCAGCTCAGCGAGATCTTCGTCAGGCCGAGCCCGTACCCCCACCCGCGCGGGGCCCCGGGCACCGGGACGGTCCGCTTCATCTGCTCCAGCATGGCCGGCTTGAGGAGCCGGCCGCCGAGCAGCGCGCCCAGGAACCGGTTGACGTCCCGCGGCGTGCTGACCAGCTGCCCGGCCGCCCATCCCCGCGACGGGTCCATCTCCGACACGTCCACCGGCTCGCCGCCCGGCTCACCGGTCCTGGACTTGTAGGCCCTGGGGTGGGCGCCCCGGATCCGCTGCTCGCCGGGGTTGGGCCAGTAGGTGTCGCCGAGCCCCAGCGGCGTGATGATCCGGTCGGTGATCTCCGCGCCGATCGGCCGGCCCGTGACCTTCTGCACCAGCAGGCCGAGCAGGACGTACCCGGAGTTGCTGTAGCTCCAGCCCTTGCCGGGCGGGAACAGCGGCTGCAGCGTCAGCGCCAGGTCGACCAGTTCCCTCGGCTCGAAGTAGCGGTGCCGGTTGTCGAAGAACGTCCCCGGGATGGCCTTGCTGTGGTCCGGCAGGCCCGAGGTGTGCTGGAGCAGCTGCCGGACCGTGATCAGGCGGCCGTCGTGCCCGTTGCCGCGTACCAGCCGCGGCAGGTACCTCTCGACCGGCGCGTCCAGCTCGACCTTGCCCTCGCCGGCCAATTGCAGGACGACCGCGGCGGTGAAGGTCTTGGTGGTGCTGGCGATGCGTACCTGGCCGTTGACCGGCACCTTCGCCCGGGTGGCCAGGTCGCCGACCCCGGCGGTGTAGTCCCGGCCGCGTCCGCCGGGTTCTCTCACCGCGGCCAGCGCGCTCGCGAACTCGCCGCCGCCGGCCAGCTCGTCCAACGCCGACCGTACGGCGTCGCCCGGACGGCTGCGCGGAGCGGCGTCGGCGGCGGCCGGGGTCGCGGCCCCCAGCGCGAGGGCCAGCACCACCGCGGCGCTGCGGAAGGTGACGGCAGGATGCTGAGACATCCGGAAACTCCCTTGATGACGTGGTTGCGATGTCCTTCAGCATGTCGGCGCGACCGGCACACGATCGATCCCACGCGTGGGTGTCTCCGCACTACAGCCAGCACCACCCCGCCCGTCCTCGACCGCGCGGGGCGGGTCCTCCTCCGGGCGGGGTGCTAGGCTGCCGTTCGTCCGGTGTCGGATCAGTGCTGGAAGGGAGGTGAGGTTCGATGACCGCGGTGAAGACCGCTGCCATGGGCAGCGCCCGCGCCGACCTCACGTCCCGGGCCTCGGGCTGACCCACTTCTTCCCCCGGCCTTGAGCCATCCGGCTCGCCGGGCGGGGTGATTCCGCGTCTCACCCGCGCGCCACCTTCGGGTTCCGAGGCTCCGCGACGATTCACCCTTCACCAGCACTTCGGCCATGTCCCGCATCCGCAGAAGGACGAGGAGACGATCCCGACCATGACCTTTTCCTGGACCACCCGTTCCGAGAGCTCCGGCGACGTCGCCGCCATCCGCGACGTCAATCTCGCCGCCTTCCCCACCCCGTACGAGGCCGACCTCGTCGAGGCGCTGCGGGCCGACCCGGAGGCGTGGCTGCCCGGCCTGTCCTGGCTGGCCGAGTCCCCCGGCGGCGAGCTCGCCGGATACGCGCTGCTCACCCGCTGCACGGTCGGCGGCACACCCGCCCTCGCCCTGGGCCCGTGCGCCGTCAAGCCCGAGCACCAGCGGCGGGGCGCCGGTTCCGCGGCCATCCGCGCCGCCCTGCACGCGGCCCGCGAGCAGGGCGAGAACCTGGTGGTCGTGCTCGGCCACGCCGAGTACTACCCGCGCTTCGGCTTCACCCGGGCCTCCGGGTACGGCATCCGCCCGTCCTTCGACGTCGAGGACAAGTACATGATGGCGCTCGCCCTCGACCCTGAACGGCCGGTCCCGAACGGCGTCATCCGCTACGCGACGGCGTTCGGCATCTGATCCCCCGCTCCCGGAACGCGGCGAACGGCCCTCAGCGCGGCTGGGGGCCGTTCGACCGTGCGGCCTCACGAGCCCGCGAGGGCGCGTCAGGGGATCGTGATCTCGATCTGGGCGAGGTGGGCGGCGATGATCTCGTCGAACGCGGCGCGACGGTCGACCCCGAGGGGACGGATCTCGCGGGCGAAGTGGGACAGCGCCGGGAAGCGGTCGGGGTCGGCGCCGAGGACCGCGACCCGGAACTGCTCCATGCCCTGTTCGTACTCCTCGGGAAGGAGGGCGCCGACGCCGGCCTCGGAGGCGATCAGCGCGGTGACGAGGATCACGATCCGGTGGTAGCGGGCCGGGATCTCCTCATCGGGCAGGCCCGAGGCCCGCAGGGCCTGTAGCACCTCCTCCATGACCAGCCGGGAACCGGGGCCGCCGGACCCGTAGCGCCCCCAGATCGCGGCGACCTGGGGGTGCTGCCCGAACGCCTCCCGCAGGCGCAGCGCCGTGGCGGTGAGGCGCTCTTTCCAGCCGTCCGGGGGGCGGTAACCGTCCATCGCGGCTTCGAGGGTGCGGTCGGCGACCGCGCGCAGCAGCTCGGTCTTGTTGCGGAAGTGCCGGTAGAGGCTGGAGGAGTCGGTGCCGAGCGCCGCGGCGAGCTTGCGCACGCTGAACGACTCGGCATCGCTCGTACGCAGCAGTTCCGCCGCCGTGCCCAGGATCTCGTCCGTCGTCCAACGCCTTCGGCCTGTCATCGTGCCCCTCTCGTCCGCGTCCAGACTAGCACCAGCCTGTGCACTTGCTGTTGCACGCAGTGCGTGCATAATGGGGAGCCCACCGGCGAGAGACCGGCTCGGAGAAGGAGAGACGGGGACATGAG
This sequence comes from Nonomuraea sp. NPDC049607, assembly GCF_040675375.1. Lineage (NCBI taxonomy): Bacteria > Bacillati > Actinomycetota > Actinomycetes > Streptosporangiales > Streptosporangiaceae > Nonomuraea > Nonomuraea sp. NPDC049607. The sequence continues at coordinate 124,923 of NZ_JBFAOV010000011.1, read as the reverse complement.
CGAGACCACCACTGTGCGACGGCCGCCGGAGCCGGACTTCCCGGCGCTGACGACCGAAGAGCTGATCACCTACCGCACCGAGGAGAATCGCTGGCGGGCGTCCGGCGCGGCGCGGGCGATCCTCGGGGAGCCCGACCCCGGGGCCGCGATCGAGTGGCAGCACCTCGCGCTGCCGGGCCGCGACCTGCCGGTCCGGGTGTACCGGCCGGTGTCGCACGACGACGGCGAGGCCGCCGCCCTGCCGCTCGTGATCCACGTGCACGGAGGCGGATTCGTGGGCACGGCCGCGCAGTGCGACTGGACCAACAGCCACCTAGCCGCCCGGCTGCCCGCGGTCGTCGTCTCGGTCGAGCACCGCCTCGTCGCCCCGGACAGCCCGATCGCGAACGCCGCCGACGACGGCTGGGACGTACTCCGGCACGTCATCGAGCACGCCGAGCAGTGGGGCGTCGATCCGGCGCGCACGGCCGTCTTCGGTGAGAGCTTCGGCGCGCTGATCAGCGCTCTGACGGCCCTGCGGGCCCGGGAGGCCGGGCTGCGGCTCAAGGCGCAGGTGCTGGTCAACCCCGTGGTCGAGGTTACCGAGACGATGTGCGACCACCCGTCCGTGGCCGAGTACGCCCACAGCCCGAGCCGCGCCCTGCCGCTGCTGCGGTTCCTGCGGCGGCTCGCCGTCCCGCCGGGGACCGACGCCCGCACGTTCTCGCCGTTGTACGCGGAGGACCTGAGCGGGCTCGCCCCCGCGCTGCTCGTGGTGCCGACCCAGGACGCGGTCGCCGACCACGGCCGCCGCTACGCCGAGCGGCTGTGGTCGGCGGGCGCGTCCGTGCAGGTCACCGAGTACCCGGGGGCGCGGCACGCGTTCCTCACCCTGCCGGGGATCGAACCGCAGGCCGGAGACGCCCGGACGGAGATCTTCGAGTTCCTCCGCACGGCCCTGGCCGGGTGACGGCGGCCGGTTCTCAGGACGGGGGTTCGTAGCGGGCGGCGAGCGCGGCGGCGCGGTCGCGCAGGGAGGTGCGCAACCACTGCGGGGCCAGGGCCTCGGCGTCCATGCCGAGCTGCCACAGCGCCCAGACGGCGTGTCTTCGGTCCTGGAAGGTCACCTCCAGCCGCAGCCGGCCGTCCGCGTCGGTCTCCTCGGCGAGGACGGCCAGCGCGGTGCCCAGCAGTTCCTCCCGCCGCGCCGGGTTCATCCGTACCAGCACGGCGACCTGGTCGCCGCCGGTGCGGAACCGGGTGCTGCGGTCCTGCCAGGCCCGGTCCAGGTCGACCCGGTCCGGCCGCTGCGCGGGTTCGGGCAGCTCCTCGGCGGCCGCGATCCGCGACAGGCGGTAGGTGCGGTCCGCGCCGGACCTCGTGGCCAGCAGGTAGCCCCGGTCGCGGATGGTGACCAGGCCGATCGGGTCGACCGTGCGCCACTCCGGGGCCTGGTCGGCGGCCGCGTAGTGGATCCGCAGCCGGCGTCCGGCGAACACCGCGCGCAGGACCTCGGCCGCGATGGCGTCGGGCACCTCCTCGGCGGACAGGCGGCGTGACAGCAGGTCGGTCTCCGGATCGATGAGCAGCCGCTCGGCCGCGCCGGCCGCGGTGTCCCGGTAGCTCTCGGGCAGCGCGTCGACCACCTTGAGCATCGCCGACGCGAGCGCCGAGCCGAGGCCGAACGCCTGCGCGCCGCGCCGCGATCCGGCGACCAGCAGGGCGAGGGCCTCGTCGGGGTTCAGCCCGGTGAGCTCGGTCCGGAAGCCGGGCAACAACGCGAAGCCGCCGTGCCGGCCGCGCTCGGCGTAGACCGGGACGCCCGCCGCCGACAGCGCCTCGATGTCGCGCAGCACGGTGCGGGTGGACACCTCCAGCTCGCGGGAGAGCGTGGCCGCGGACAGACGGCCGTGCTGCCGCAGCAGCAACACCAGCGAGACCAGCCGATCGGCACGCATTCGAAAACTCTACCGAAATACACGACACAGGATGTCGTGATTCGTTGGGAGGCTGATCACCATGACGTCAGAAATCGTGACATCGAATGGAGCTGATGTGGCAATGGAACGAACGGCGATCAACCCGGTGACGTGGTCGGTGGAGATGGGGTTCAACCAGGGAGAGCTCGTCACCGGGCACACCCGGACCCTGTACTGCTCCGGGCAGACCGCGACGGGCGATGACGGCAAGCCCCTGCATGACGGTGACATGGCGGCGCAGCTGGCACTGAGCCTCGACAACCTTGAAGCCGTTCTCGGCGAGGCCGGCATGTCCCTGGCGGACCTCGTCCGGCTCAACGTCTACACCACCGACGTGGATCTGCTCTTCCAGCACTACGGCGTGCTGGCCGCGCGGCTGGGCGGGGCCCAGGTGGCGCCGGCCACCACGATGCTCGGGGTGACCCGCCTGGCGATCCCGACCCTGATGGTCGAGCTTGAGGGGACCGCCGTCGCCTGACGTGATCGATCCGCCCCCGGCGGGCCGGGCAGGTGAGTCCCTCAGTCGAGGGACAGCCCCGCGGCCGGGGTCACCCGCGCGGCCTGCCGTGCCGGGACGCCGTCCACGGGGATGGCCCGTTCGACACCGGCGGTGTGCCGTACGCGGTCGAGGAGGTCGGCGGCGATCGTTCCCCCGGCGGAGGTCAGGGAGGCGTCGACGGGGTGCTGTCTGTCGCGTTCCGCCTCCAGCGCCGTGCTCGCCGTGGCCATCCCGGTGAGCACGGCGGACGTCACGGTGACGCCGACCAGCAGGGAGGCGGTGGTGGCGGTGGTCCGGCGCGGATGGCGGACGGCGTTCCTGGTCGCCGGCCGCCCGGCGGGGCCGAGCAGCGCGCCGGTGATCCGGATCAGGCGGGGAACGAGCACCGGACCGAGAAGGAGCACGCCGGTGAACACCGAGCCCCCGCCCGCCACCATGATCGGCGTGCTGTCCTGGACCATCGCCGCGCCGAGCAGGGCCGGCCCGACGACCAGCAGGAGCCCGGCGAGCGTCAGCCGCACCCGGCCCGACGACCAGCAGGAGCCCGGCGAGCGTCAGCCGCAGCCGGCCCGCGGCCGTGTGCGCGTCGACGGGCGCGTCCGGGCGCAGCGCCGCCAGCGGGCTCACCCGGACCACCCGGCAACCAGGACGCCACCATGGTGACCACCAGGCCGACGGCGAACCCCGCCGGCAACCAGGGCAGGGGCAGCGCGGCGGCGCCCATCGGGGCGGTGGGCGCGAGGCTGTTGATCAGGGCGATCAGCCCGTGGCCCAGGCCGAGGCCGACCACCTCCAGGTCGGCCGCCGTGGCGCCCTCGCCGATCCGGACCCGGTCGCCGACCGCGACCTGCCTGGCCCGGGCCAGCCACACGTCCACGACCGCCTCGCCCGTGGCCGCCGGGAAGCGGCCCGAGCCGAGCTGCTGCCAGCGCAACAGCGCCGAGGGGGCGACCGGCCCCACGGCGGTCTCCGGGTACGGACGGCCGCCCGCGCGCATCAGCAGCATGACCCGGCCGATCGCGGACGCGTTCTCGCCGTGCCGCTCGGCCGGCGCGATCGCGGCCTGAGTGCCCAGCCCGGAGATCACCTGGTCGGCCCCGCGGTACGGCGCCCCGAAGCCGTTCATCAGCTCGCTCCGGGCCCCGGACGTGAGCACGCCGACCATGACGACGAAGGCGACGCCGGCGCTGATCGCGATCGCCGCCGCGGCGTACCTGCGGACATGGTTGCGCAGCGAGGCGAGGAACACGGTACGCATCAGGCGATCCGCCCGTCCTGCGGGGTGATCACGTGGTCGGCGTAGGCCGCCGCGTCCCGCTCGTGGGTGACCATCACCACGGTCTGGCCGAGTTCGCGCGCCGAGCGGCGCAGGTGGTCCAGCACCTCCGCCGACGTGGCGCTGTCCAGGTTTCCGGTGGGCTCGTCGGCGAACAGCAGGTCGGGCTGGGTGATCAGGGCCCGGGTGATCGCGATCCGCTGCTGCTGGCCGCCGGACAGCTCCGCGGGGCGGTGGCCAGCCGGTCGCCTGGTCGAGGCCGGCCAGGCAGTGCATCAGCGTGGACTTGCCCGACCCGCTCGGTCCCATGATCGCCGTGAACCCGCCGCGTGGCAGGTCGAGGTCGATGCCGCGCAGGGCCCGCACCCGGGTCTCGCCCCGGCCGAAACACCCCGGCGGCGTCAGCCGGGGTTCGGCTGGGTGCGGCGGGCGTAGGCGCGGGCGGCGCGGGCGCGGTCACCGCATCTGGTGGAGCACCAGTGGCGGCGGCCGTGACGCAGCAGGTAGCGGTTGCAGGGAGGAGAGCCGCAGCTGGTGAGGCGTTCGGCGTCGGGGCCGGTGAGCAGGTCGGCGGTGTTGGCGGCGATGGTCGCGAGAGCGCGGTCGAGGATCTCGTTGGTGGGGCACGGCGCCGCGCGGTAGGGGCCGTTCCTCTCGTCCCAGTACAGCAGGGCGGCCGTGGGGGCCTTGCTCAGCGCGTCGTTGACGGCGGACAAGGCCGCGGGCAGGGCGGGCAGTCCGTCGACCTGGGCGGCGAACAACACCCTGACGTGCTCGCGCAGCGAGCGCAGCTGAGCCGCGCACATCTCCCGCACCCCGGCGTCGGCCGGCGCGAGGCCGCGTTCGGTGAGCCAGCGATTGGTCGCCGCGGGGGTGCCGAGGAGATCGACGAACTGCCCTCCCGGCAGCGCGATGGCGCTGTTGACGAAGTCGAGGGCGAGGTGGTCCGCCGCCCCCGGCGCGGGCGGCAGCACGGACTCGGCGGTCGGGGTCTCGCTCATATGTCTCATGGTACGGGTTGCGCTCGTCCGTGAGACACCGTTACCTTCATCACGGATAAACCGCTTCTCATCCGTGAGGTGTCTGAATGGCCAGTTCCAGTGCGACCACCGAGCAGCTCCCCGTACGCGTCTTCGGCGGTCCGACCGCCCTCTTCGAGTACGGTGGCCTGCGATTCCTGACCGACCCGACCTTCGACGCCCCCGGCGACTATCACGTGCCGGGCGGACGGCTGACCAAGACGGCTCCCGCCGCCGCCGTCCCCGCCGACCTCGGCCGGATCGACGTGGTCCTGCTCTCCCATGACGAGCACCCCGACAACCTGGACGACTCCGGCCGCGCGCTGCTCGCCGACGTCCCGCTCACGCTCACCACGCCCGGCGGCGGCCGGCGTCTGGGGGACGGCGCCAAGGGGCTGGCCGACTGGGAGCCGGTCGAGCTGGACCGCCGCGACGGCGGCACGATCACCGTCACGGCCGTTCCCGCCATTCACGGCCCCGGCCCGCGCGAGGAGGTCGAACCGCTCACCGGCCAGGTCGTCGGATTCGTCCTGACCGGGGAGGATCTGCCCACGATCTATGTCAGCGGCGACAACGCCTCGCTCGACGTGGTCAAGCAGATCGCCGACCGCTTCGGCCCGGTGGACACCGCCGTCCTGTTCGCCGGAGGCCCCCGGATCCCCGTGCTGTTCGGCGGCGAGCTGATCGTCCTCGACAGCGCGCAGGCCGTCGAGGCTACCGGGATTCTCGGCGCCCGCCGGGTGGTTCCCGTCCACTACGACAGCTGGGCCCACTTCACCGAGGGCCGCGACGAACTGGTCGCCGCCTTCACCGCCGCCGGCCTGCTCGACCGCCTTGACCTGGGCGTCCGAGGTTGACCACATGACCGGCCGGGCCGGCCTCCCTCCGGCCCGGCCTGCACGACAATCCGCGCCCGCCCACCGAAGCCCTCGGCGACATCTCCCCTTCCGAAAGAACTCTCGTGACGACCAATGTGCCTGTCCGGATACACGACGTCCCGCGCCTTCAGGCACAGCGCCGCTCCCTGACCGTTCTGGTCATCGCCCAAGTCCTCAGCGGCGTCGGGCTGGCGGCCGGCGTGACCGTCGGCGCCCTGCTCGCGCAGGACCTGCTCAGCTCCACCGGCCTCGCCGGCCTGCCCAGTGCCGTGGGCACCGCCGGCTCCGCCCTGGCGGCCGTCGCCGTCGGGCGCGTCTCCCAGGCCCGCGGGCGCCGGCCCGGCCTCGCCCTCGGGTATCTGGCGGGCGCCGTCGGCAGCTTCGGCGTCATCGCCGCCGCCGTCGCCGGTAGCCCCGTCCTGCTGTTCCTCGCCCTGTTCCTGTACGGCGCCGGCACCGCCACCAACCTCCAGGCCCGCTACGCCGGAGCCGATCTGGCCGCCCCCGAACGCCGGGCGGGCGCGGTGTCCGTCGTGCTGGTGGCCACCACCCTGGGCGGCGTGGTCGGGCCCAACCTCGCCGCCCCGACCGGCGGCCTCGCCCGCGCCTTCGGCATCCCCTACCTGGCCGGGCCGTTCCTGCTCGCGGGCGCGGCCTACGCGCTGGCCGCCCTGGTCCTGGCCGTCTGGCTGCGTCCCGATCCACTGCTGCTGGCCCGCGCCCTGGAGGACGGTCCCGCCGCCACACCGGACGCCGTCGGCCGGATGCCTCCGGCCGTCGCGCGGCGCGGGCCCGGCGTGCTGGTCGGCGCACTGGTCATGGTGATCACCCAGCTCGTCATGGTCGCGATCATGACGATGACCCCCGTCCACATGCACGACAGCGGGTCCGGGGCGGCCGCCGCCGGCCTCGTCATCGCCGTCCACATCGGCGCGATGTACCTGCCCTCGCCCCTGACCGGCTGGCTGGTCGACCGCTACGGCCGCCTCACGGTCGCCACCGCCTCCGGCCTGGTGCTCCTGGCCGCCGGACTGGTCGCGGCCGGCGCGTCCGACGACTCCGTCGCCGCGTACGCGGTGGCGCTCGCGCTGCTGGGGCTCGGCTGGAACCTCGGTCTCGTCGCCGGCACCGCGATCATCACCGACGCCGTCCCACCGGCCATCCGTGCCAGGACGCAGGGCCTGGTCGACGTCTCCATCTCCGTGTCCGGCGCCGTCGGCGGCCTGGTCTCGGGCCTGGTGGTCGCCGTGGCCGGCTACCCTCTCCTCGCCGTCGGCGGCGGCGTTCTGGCGCTGGTCGTCGTGCCGGTGGTCGTCGTCGCAGCCCGCAACCGGTGAGTGCCTTCCATCCGGACGGATCAGGTTCACCGGCTTGGGGCGCCCGCCCACCGCGTCAGGGCGTCGGCGAGGCCGGAGGCGTCGGCGATGGAACCGGCCCAGCAGACGTAGCCGTCGGGCCGCACCAGCACGCCGTCCGCGCCGAGCTCGGCCTTCACGTGCGCCCGGCCGACCCTGGCCGACCACGGCCCGGCGGCCTCGGCGAACGCGGCCTCGTCGGCGGTCGTCAGCAGCAGGCCCCGGCCGTCGCGCAGCAGCTCCGCCACGCGACCGGGCCCGGCCGCCGTCACCACGTCGAGGTCGGGGACCTGGCGTCCCAGCAGGTCGTGGCGGCGGCCGGGCAGGTCGTGGCGGACGTCCAGCCCCGAGATCATCCCGGCGACGATCCGGTTGGCCTCGGGCACCCGGACGAGTTGCTCGACGATGTCCCGCAGGGCCAGGTTCTGCTCGTCGTGCACGATCAGCACGGCCTGGGCGCGGGTGTTGGCGAGGACGCGCGCGCCGACCGGGTGCCGTTCGGAGTGGTAGGTGTCGAGCAGTCCCTCGGGCGCCCACCCGGCGATCTCCCCGGCCAGCTTCCAGCCCAGGTTGAACGCGTCCTGCAGACCGAGGTTGAGCCCCTGACCGCCCATGGGCGAGTGGATGTGCGCGGCGTCCCCGGCCAGCAGGACCCGCCCGTGACGGTACCGCTCGACCTGCCGCGAGGCGTCGGTGAACCGGGAGGCCCATCGCACGCCCGTGAGCCGGACGCCGGGGCCGAACTCGTTGTGCAGGGCCCGCTGCACCTCGTCCTCGGTGATCGGGGTGTCGCGGGACAACCGCTGCTGCTCGGCCCCGTAGAACAGGAACCGGTGGACGCCGTCGCCGATAGGAGCGATGTAACCCTTGCCGGTCTTGTCGGGCGTCATGACGGGCAGCGTCCAGGTCTCCGGCACGGCGCCGTCGGGGTCGGAGATCGTGATGTCGGCGACCACCGAGAGCAGTCTGCCGTCCAGGCCGGGAAAGCCGATGCCCAGCAGCTCGCGGACGGTGCTGCGGCCGCCGTCGCAGCCCACCAGGAAGCGGGCCGTGAGCCGTGACTCGCCCGCGGGCCCGAGCAGGGTCGCCTCGACCCCGTCGGCGTCCTGGGACAGCCCGGTCACCTCCTGCCCGCGCAGGACCTGAACGCCCAGCTCGCCGAGCCGTTCCTCCAGCAGCGCCTCCACGCGCCCCTGGGGGATGCCGATCGAGTACGGGTGCCGGGTGTCCCAGGCGGTGTAGTCCAGGCGGAGCCCCGCGAAGTGCCCGCCGGGCACCCGCTGGATCGCCCGGTCCATGAGGGGCTCCAGGAGCCCGCGTAATTCGAGCGCCTCCGCGGAGCGCGGCTGGATGCCGAGCGCCTTGGACTGCCCGCTGCGCCGCGCCAGCCGTTCGACGACCACGGCCCGCACCCCGGCGAGGCCCAGTTCCGCGGCGAGCATGAGCCCGGTCGGCCCGGCTCCGACGACGACCACATCGACGTTCATCACGGATGCTCCGTTCGACAGGGATCGGTGATGAGGTCACCGATCGCTGCGCAGACGGTAACGGCGGACGGGCCGGTTCCCGCAACGATAGTCACCCCGACAGGCTGTCCACTTCCGGATTTTTCTCCGGCACGGACGGATTTTCTCCGGCACGGATGTAGAGACCGGGACGGTCGCCACGACTCCACTGCGAAGCGCCCCACCAGGGGGCGGCCGACGGCGGGGAGCCGACATGGGAACGCTGGAGAAGAAGAGCGCACTGGTGACCGGCGGGTCGCGCGGAATCGGGCGAGCGATCGTGACGAGGCTGGCCCGCGAGGGCGCGACCGTGTTGTTCACCTTCAACCGCGACCAGGCCGCGGCCGAGGACGTGGTGGCCGAGGTGGCGGCCTTCGGCGGCCGGGCGATCGCGGTCCGGGCCGACCAGGGGCGCCTGGAGGACGTGAAGCACCTGTTCGGCGAGGTCGACCGATGCCTGGACGGTTTGCACGTGGTGGTCAACAACGCGGCGGTCAACCCGATGGGCATGATCTGCGACGCCACTGAGAGCGACTTCGACGACGTGATGGCCGTCAACACCAAGGGGCCGTTCTTCGTCATGCAGGCCGCTGCCGAGCGGCTCGGCGAGGGCGGCCGGATCGTCAACATCACCTCCGCCGGTGAGGCGCCGGGGCTGGCCCTGTACTTCGCCAGCAAGGCCGCGCTGGAGTCGATCACCGTGGTCGCCGCCCGCGAGCTCGGGCCGAGGGGCATCACGGTCAACAACGTGATCCCGGGTGCCACCGAGACGGACATGATGCGCGCGGCCGCCGGGGAGAACCTGCAGCAGGCCGTCGACCACGTCGTGACCATGACGCCACTGCGGCGGCTGGGCCGCCCCGAGGACATCGCCGACGTCGTCGCCTTCCTGGCCGGGCCCGACTCGCGCTGGATCACGGGCCAGAGCCTGCGCGTCTCCGGCGGCCTGATGATCTGACCGCACCGGACAGATCCTCAACGGATCCTCAACCGGCACCGGCCTAGCGTCCTTCTCGACAGGCACGACGGAGAAAGGGACGGTCTCATGGCTTCAGTCAGCACACGGCTCATCACCCTCATCGGCGTGGCCGGCGCGGCGTCCGCGCTGGTCGCGGCGCCCGGCTCGGCGACGGCGCGGACGACCCCCACCACCACGGCGGCGACCGCCGCCGTGGCGCAGAAGTGGAGCTACGCTCAGCCCCTGGCCACCCAGCCACGCACGGCGGCGGCCGGCGCCTCGGCCAAGCGCTGCCTCACGCTGCTGCGTCCCTGGGGAAGGTACGAGGGCGGCAAGTGGCGCATGTACGGCACCGTCCGGGCTCACTGCAAGGGCAGCAGGAACGGCGTGTGGTGGATGGCGCTGCAGAAGAAGACGAAGATCCTCGGCATCCCGCACTGGCAGCGGCTGGCCGGCAGGACGCTGCGCAGCGACCAGACGGGGGCCTTCCACGTCCGGGCGACGTGCAAGAGCATGAAGAAGAACACCTTCCGCGTGGTCACCAGCGGCACCACCGTGCTGAGCAGCCCCACCCTCACGGTCAAGTGCTGACCTCACCAGCTCACGGTGGATGATCGGCCCGCGCCGGCATGTGCGTCCTTTTACCTGGAACGCCGGGGGCGGCCGGGCCGATCATCTGGTGTGCTCCTCAGCAACCGGGCCGTCTTCGCCAGCTCCGACCTCGACGAGGTCCGCGGCGAGGTCGCCAAGGTGTTCTGCCCGCACCGGCTGGACCTGGCCGGGGACGCGAACCTGCTGTCGGCCAGGTTCAACTCCGTGCAGCTCGGCTCGGTCCGGGTCAGCTACCTGGACTACGGCGCCGACGTGCACATCGAGCCGGGCGACCTCGACACGTTCTTCCTGGTCATGATCCCGCTCGCCGGACGCAGCCTGATCCGCGCCGGCGACGAGGAGGTCGTCTCCAGCCCGTCCCTGGCCACGCTGCCCTCGCCGACCCGGCACCTCGACATGCGCTGGGCCGCCGGCTGCCCCCAGCTCCTGGTCAAGTTCGAGCGCTCCGCGATCGAACGCTCGCTGGAGCAGATGCTCGGTGAGCAGCTCGGCGGCCCGGTCGTCTTCGACCTCGGCATGGACCTGACGACGGGCTGGACCCGGTCCTGGCGCGACATGGCCGACCTGCTCGTCCGGGAGGCCGAACGCGACGACGGGCTGGCCGGCCACCCGCTGGCCGTCGCGCACCTGGAGAACGCCCTGATCACCCTGCTGCTGACCATGCAGCCCTCCAACTATCTGGAACGGCTGACGGCGCCGAGGCCGCCCGCGCTGCCGAAGGTGGTGCGCCGGGCGATGGAGTTCATCGAAGGGCACGCGCACCTTCCGCTGAGCACCACCGACATCGCGGGCGCGGTCGCGGTCAGCAGCCGCTCCCTCCAGGAGGGTTTCCGCGCGCACCTCGGCCTGTCCCCGATGGCCCACCTCCGGCAGGTACGGCTGGCGCGCGTGCACGACGAGCTCAGGACGGCCGACCCCGCCAGGGCCACGGTGACCACGGTGGCCGCCCGATGGGGCTTCCTGCACCAGGGGCGTTTCGCCGCCCAGTACCGCGAGAGGTACGGGCAGCCGCCGTCGAAGACGTTGCGAAGGGGTCCCGCGTCAGGCGGATGAGATCCGCGCTCAGCGGATGGCCCGGGCGGACCCACCGCCCGTACCGTTCTTGTCAGGCGCCGATCAGATCCCGTACCCGACACCCGAAGGACACCACCCATGCGCGACATCCTCGTCGTCGGCGCCGGTCAGGCCGGTCTCCACCTCGCCATCGGCCTGCTCCGGCACGGCTACGACGTCACCGTCGTCTCCAACCGCACCCCCGAGTCCATCCGCGACGGCCGGGTGATGTCGGGCCAGGCCATGTTCGGCACCGCGCAGGCTCACGAGCGCGAGCTCGGCCTGGACTGGTGGGCCGACGTCTGCCCGCCCATCGAAGGCATCGCCCTCACGGTCCCGAGCCCGGAGGGCGGCAAGGCCCTGGACTGGGCGGCGCGGCTGGACGTCCCGGCCCGCTCGGTCGACCAGCGGCTGAAGATGCCGGCCTGGCTGGGCGAGTTCGAGCGGCTCGGCGGCAAGCTCGTCCTGCACGACGCCACCCCCGAGGACCTGGAGAGCTACGCGGCCCGGTACGACCTGGTCCTGGTCGCCGCGGGCAAGGGCCAGATCGCCTCGCTCTTCGAGCGCGACCCCGCCCGCTCCCCGTACGCCACCCCGCAGCGCGCGCTCGCGGTCACCTACGTCAACGGCCTCGCCCCGCGGCCCGGCCACTCGGCGGTCTGCTTCAACCTGCTGCCCGGCGTGGGCGAGTACTTCGTCTTCCCCGCGCTCACGCACACCGGCCCCTGCGACATCATGGTGTTCGAGGGCGTGCCGGACGGTCCCATGGACTGCTGGAGTGACGTCCGCGGCCCCGCCGAGCACCTGGCCCGCAGTCGCCGGATTCTGGAGACCTTCTTCCCGTGGGAGGCCGAGCGCTGCGCCGGGATCGAGCTCACCGACGCCAACGCGGTGCTGACCGGCCGTTTCGCCCCCACGGTCCGCCGTCCCGTGGCCGTGCTGCCGTCCGGGGCGCCGGTGCTCGGCGTGGCCGACGTCGTGGTGCTCAACGACCCGATCACCGGGCAGGGCAGCAACAACGCCGCCAAGTGCGCCGCCACCTACCTGCGGGCCATCGTGGAGCGGGGCGACCGGCCGTTCGACGCGGACTGGATGCGGCAGACGTTCGACCTGTTCTGGACGCAGGCCCGGCACGTCACGAACTGGACCAACGCCCTGCTCGCACCGGCCGAGCCCCACCACCTGGCCCTGCTGGCCGCCGCCCAGCAGCGTCCGGAGATCGCCTCCCGGTTCGTCAACGGCTTCGACGACCCGGCCGACTACGCCGACTGGTTCATGGACGCCGGCCGGGCCGAGACCTATCTCGGCGGGGTGACGGCATGAGATCGCTCCGTGACGCCTTCGGGCAGTTCGCGACCGGGGTGGCGGTGATCACGACGGCGACCGCCGACGGGGAGCGGGCCGGGGTCACCGTCAACTCCTTCACCTCGGTCTCGCTCGATCCGCCGCTGCTGCTGTGGTGCCTGTCGAACCGGGCGCCCAGCGCTCGGCTCTTCCTGCGGGCCGGGCGGTTCGCCGTCAACGTCCTGGCGGCCGGGCAGGGGCACCTGTCCAGGCGCTTCGCCGCCCCCGCTGCCGACAAGTTCGCCGGGGTGGAGCTGGTGCCGGGCACGCCGTTGCCGGTGCTGGCCGGGACGCTGGCCGGGTTCGTCTGCCGTACCGAGCGCGTCCACGACGGCGGCGACCACCATATCCTCGTCGGAGCGGTGGAAGGCCACCAGCGGACCGGAGGCGAGCCGCTGGTCTTCCACTCCGGCCGCTACCGGGAGTTCTGGCCCGAGATGACCACCGGCGAGGGCCGCCTGCCCAGCCGCGTGTGACGTTCCCCCAGGCCACGCCGGGTCACTCCCGCCCGGGTGGCACGGCCGCGATCGGGCGCCGGCAGACGTACGTGCGGCAGGTTGCGCCAGACGGTCCTGGTCGTCAGCACCTCGTCGAAGGCCGCCCCAGCTCCGGCACGGTCGGCGCGCCGCGCTTGGGCACCACCTCGACCAGTTGCGCGGCCAGCGGCTCCCCCGTGGGGGGGCGAACGCGCCGATCACCAAGGGCCTGCGCCTTCAGGAAGACGCCGAGGTCAGATCGCATGCAATGACGCCAGTGACGCGGTGGTCCGGCCGACTCCTGCCTGGTGGCGATCTCCCGCCTCCGACCATCAGCCGGGCCCGGCGGCCTGCCCGGCGTGCCGGGTCCTCCACGCGGAGGACCGGTCCGGCCTGCCGGCCGCCCGTTCGCGGACGGGGGCGCGGGTGCTACGCGCCTCGCCCTGACTCCCGCGTCGCGGACCCGGCCGCTGCCGGGAGGGCCCCGGCGACGCAGTCGAGGACACGCTGGAGCCCGTGCCGGAACTGGTCGTCGCGGCTCAGGTGCGGCCGGCCCGCCTGCATCACGATCTTCGTGAAGATCGGGTACTCCCCGCTGTTCACCAGTTGCTCGATGCGCGGGCCGCTGCGCGCCATCCACTCCGACTCGCTGAGCCCGCTGCGGCGGAACTCCCCGGCCGAGCTGATCTCCTCGCGGACGGCGCCCTCGATGTAGCCGTTCAGCAGGGCCATCAGGGTGAGGTTCTCGTCGATGGGGACGTAGGCGTCGAGCACGCCCATCAGCCGTTCGATCAGGAGCACCTGGTTGGGGCCGAAGCTGGGGAGCGACCGCTGCACGGTGGCGACCCACGGGTGTCTCAGCCACATGGCCCGCAGCTCGTCGGCGTAGCGGGTCAGGTCGGCGCGCCAGTCGCCCGAGGGCAGGCCCGTGACGTCGATCTCGCCCGTCAGCCGGTCGGCCATGAGCTCGACCAGGTTGTCGCGGTTCGGGACGTACCGGTAGAGGGACATGGCGCCGGTGCCGATCTCGGCGGCGATCCGCCGCATGGTGGCGGCCTCCAGCCCCTCGGTGTCGGCGATCCGGACGGCCGCCTCGGTGATCTGCGCGCGGCTGTAGGCGGGCTTCGGCCCGCGGGCGGGGCGCTCCGGCCGCATCCAGATGTTGACGTACTCGGCGTCGGTCACCGTTCCACCTCCGTGTTGCGTACATCGTACCCAGTGGTTTAGCGTGACTGCCAGAAACCGCGTACAACGTACCCAGTGGAGGGGTTCATGCCTGATCCGATCGTGGTCGCCGAAGGACTGCACAAGTCCTTCGGCGACACCCATGCCCTGCGCGGCCTGGACCTGAGCGTCCCGGCGGGAACGGTCTGCGGCCTGCTGGGGCCCAACGGCGCAGGGAAGACGACCGCCGTTCGCATCCTGGCGACCCTGTCCGATCCCGACGCCGGGCACGCCCGCGTCGCCGGGCACGACGTCGTCCGCGAGCCCGACCAGGTGCGCGCCAAAATCGGGCTCGCGGGCCAGTACGCCGCGGTGGACGAGAAGCTCACCGGCCGCGGCAACCTGCGCCTGTTCGCGCGCCTGTCCCACCTGTCCCGGCGCGACGCGCACCGGCGGGCCGACGAGCTGCTCGAACGCTTCGGCCTGGTGGACGCGGCCGATCGCCAGGTCGCCGGCTACTCCGGCGGCATGCGGCGCCGCCTCGACCTGATCACCAGCCTCATCCTGCGCCCCGAGGTGCTCTTCCTGGACGAGCCGACCACCGGCCTGGACCCGCGCAGCCGCGGCGAGATCTGGGACAGCGTCCGCGAGCTGGTGGCCGACGGCACCACGGTGCTGCTCACCACGCAGTACCTCGACGAGGCCGACCGGCTGGCCGACGACATCGCCGTCGTCGACCACGGACGGGTGATCGCCACGGGCACCCCCGACGAGCTGAAGGCCACGATCGGCGACCGCCTCGACGTCGTCCTCGAAGACCCCGCCGCGCTGCCCGCGGCGATGACCGTGCTGAACGCCCTCACCGGCACCGATCCCACCACGACGGGGGCCGACCGGCTCAGCGTCGCCCTGCCCGGCGGCCGCCTCCGACTCGCCGACGTCGTGCGCGACCTCGACCACGCCGGGGTCGCCGCCGCCGACGTGAGCCTGCGTCGCCCCACCCTCGACGAGGTGTTCCTGCGCCTCACCGACCGCAAGGAGACCGTTCGATGACCGCCCTCACCTCACCGATGGGCCGCCTGCGCTGGACGTTCACCGACGGGCTGACCCTGGTCGGCCGCGAGCTGAGCCGGCTGCGCCAGGAGCCCGGGCAGATCGTCGCCGCGCTGGTCTTCCCGGTCATCATGGTGGTGCTGTTCGGTTACGTCCTGGGCAGCGCCATCCAGGTGCCGGGCGGCGGCGACTACCGCGAGTACCTCATGCCCGGCCTGTTCGCGATGGTGACCTTCACCGCCGCGCAGGGGGTCATGGGCCGGATGGCCGCCGACGGCTCCCGCGGCGTGATGGACCGCTTCCGCTCCATGCCGATGGCGCGGCTGGCGGTGCCGTTCGGGCACACCGGCGCCGACTCCCTGATCGGCGTGCCGTTACTGGCGGCCATGGTGGTCACGGGCCTGCTGGTGGGCTGGCAGCCGCACCGCGGCCCGCTCCCCACCGCCGAGGCGTTCGCACTGATCATGCTGCTGCGCTACGCGCTGGGCTGGGTCGGGGTCTACCTGGGTCTGGCGGTGAAGGACGAGCGGATCGCCGAGGCGATGGTGCCACTGTTCCTGCCGGTCACGATGTTGTCCAACGCGTTCGTCCCGACCGGCGGCATGCCCGCCTGGCTGCGGTTCGTCGCCGACTGGAACCCGATCAGCGCGCTCACCGCCGCCATCCGGCAGCTGTTCGGCAACCCGGGCGTCGTGTCCGCGGACATGACGTGGCCGCTCGCGCATCCGGTGGCCGCCGTCCTGCTCTGGTCGGGCGCGCTGCTGGTGGTGTTCGTCCCGCTGTCGCTGCGCGCCTACATGCGCAAGGGACGCTGATCGGCCCTGTCCTCATGGGGCCGGGGACACCAGGCCGGCGTCGTAGGCGGCGATGACGAGCTGGACGCGGTCGCGGGCCCCGAGCTTGGAGAGCAGGCTGGCGATGTGGGCCTTGGCGGTGCCGGGGCTGATGTGCAGGCTCGCGGCGATCTCGGCGTTGGACAGGCCGCGCCCGGCCAGCGTCAGCACCTCGCGTTCCCGGGCCGTGACCCCGGGGAGCTCGCGCGGGCGAGGCTCGGGACGCCCGGCGAACTCGGCGATGAGCCGGCGGGTGACGCCGGGCGCGATCAGCGCGTCCCCGGCGGCCACGACGTGGACCGCGGACAGGATGTCCTCCAAGGCCATGTCCTTGACCAGGAAGCCGCTGGCCCCGGCCCGCAGGGAGGCGTGGACGTTGGCGTCGTCGTCGAACGTGGTGAGCATGATCACGCGGGTGGCCGGGGACTCGGCGGTGATGATCTGGGTGGCCTCGATGCCGTCCGTGCCGGGCATGCGGATGTCCATGACGACCACGTCGGGACGCGACCGCCGGGTGAGCTGGACGGCCTGGGCCCCCGTCCCGGCCTCCCCCACGACCTCGATGCCGGGCGCGGTGTCGATGACCATGCGCAGGCCGGCGCGGATGAGCGGCTGGTCGTCGGCGAGCAGGACGCGGATGGTCAACATGCCTCCACAGGGGCGTTCCGTCCGGACTCCCGCGCCGAGGCGGGACCGGGCAGCGGCAGGGTGGCGGTGACGCGGAAGCCGCCCTCCGGGCGTGGCCCGGCGCTGAGGCGTCCGTCGAGCAGGGCGGCTCTTTCGCGCATGCCGGCGATCCCGTACCCGCCTCCGGGCCCGGCCGGGGCGGTGGCGCGGCCGTCGTCGGTGATGTCGATGCGCAGCTCGCCGGGCGTGTGGTCGAGGACGACCCGGCAGTGACGGGCGTCGGCGTGGCGGATGACGTTGGTCAACGACTCCTGGACGATGCGGAAGGCGCACCGGTCCACCGCCGGGGGCAGCGGGCGCGGGCGGCCCCGGCGGCGCACGTCCACGCGGAGTCCGGCGGCCGCGGTCGTCTCGGCCAGCCGGTCGAGGTCGGCCAGCCCCGACCCGGGGGGCGGCTCCGCGGCGGCGGGGTGCTCGCGCAGCAGACCGAGCATGTGCCGTAGCCCCTGCAGAGTCTGCCGGCTGGCGGTCTCGATCGCGCCGAGGGCGTCGCGGGCCTGCTCCGGGCGGGTGTCGAGCACCCGGGCCCCGGCCCCGGCCTGGATGGCGATCACGCCGATGCTGTGCGCGACCATGTCGTGCAGCTCACGCGCGATGCGCAACCGGTCGGCGGTCACCGCCTGGAGCTCGGCCTGCGCGCGCAGCGCGGCACCGTACTCGCGTCGTTGCCGCAGGACCGTCCCCGCCGTCCAGGCGATCACGACGCCCAGGCCGAGCAGGACCGACAGCGCGAGGAAGCCCGGCGCGAGCACGCGCAGCCCCTGCCCCAGCAGGGCCGCGTGCCAGGCCGCCTCCTGGACGGTCAATGCGACGGCCGCCGCCACCAGCCCGGTACGGCGCGCGCGGGTGGCCGTGACGACGCAGACCAGCACGTCGGCCGCCGGCAGCAGCGGCCAGACCCGCTCGACGGGCTGCGCCGCCGCCACGGCCACGAGCAGTTCGGCCAGCAGCACCGCCAGCACCACACCTGGCCGCCGACGTGCCCAGACCAGCGGAAGCGCCATCGCGACGGCGACTCCCGCATGGACCGCGTCCGCCGGCAGCGGGTCCTCGCCGTCGGTCAGCGTCACGACGTACAGCAGCGGCAGGGACGCCACGACCGCGCACCAGGCGAGCGCCGTACGCACACCGTGCGGCAGCCGCTGCGTCAGGGGTGGCCTGGGCGTTTCTTCGCGCACCCGGACGATCGTAGTCATCCATGGACACCGCGGGCATCGGCCTACGGGCATAGGCCCGTGGGCCACCCCGCTCGCGCGTGAACCGGCCCGCGGCCAGATGTCCCGCCCGCCCTGCCTGCGACAACGTTGGCCGGGTGATCGAAGTCAACGAACTGACCAAGCGCTACGGCGAGGTGACGGCCGTCAACGGCCTGACCTTCACCGTGCGACCGGGCTGCGTCACCGGGTTCCTCGGCCCCAACGGGGCCGGCAAGAGCACCACGATGCGGATGATCCTCGGCCTGAACCGCCCCACCAGCGGAAGCGCCACCGTCGAGGGGCGCCCCTTCGCCCGGCACCGCGCCGGGCTGCGGCATGCCGGCGCGCTGCTGGACGCCGGCGACGTGCACGGCGGGCGCACCGCCGCCGCCCACCTGGGCGCGCTGGCCGCCGGCAACGGCCTGCCGCGCCGCCGGGTGGGCGAGGTGCTGCGGGACGTGGGCCTGGAGAGCGCTGCGCGCCGCCGGGTGGGCGGGTTCTCGCTGGGGATGCGCCAGCGGCTCGGCATCGCCGCCGCGCTGCTGGGCGACCCGCCGGTGCTGCTGTTCGACGAACCGGTCAACGGCCTGGACCCCGAGGGGGTGCGCTGGGTGCGCGGCCTGTTCCGCCGCCTGGCCGGCGAGGGACGCACGGTGCTCGTCTCCAGCCACCTGATGAGCGAGATGGAACACACCGCCGACCGGCTCGTCGTCATCGGGCGCGGCGAGCTGATCGCCGACGAGAGCGCGGCCGAGTTCGCCGCCCGCGGCACCGGCGCGGGCGTCATCGTGCGCACGCCCGACCCCGCCGAACTGGCCGCCGTCCTCACCCAGGCCGGCGCCCACGTGCGACAGGACGACGGCGACGCCCTGACCGTCACGGGACTGACCGCCGCCCGCGTCGGCGAACTCGCCTACGAGCGGCGCATCCTGCTGCGGGAACTCGCCCCCCGCGCCGCCTCGCTGGAGCAGGCGTTCATGGAGCTGACCGCCCGTCATGCCGACTACCGGGCCATGGACGGGGCCGGTGCGCCTTGACGGAACCCGCCCGCTTCCGCGGCCTGCTCGCCGCCGAATGGATCAAGCTCTGGTCGCTCCGCTCCACCCGGTGGCTGGTCGGCCTCGGCGTGCTGGCCATTGTCGCGTTCGCCGTCCAGAGCAGCCTGAACGCCCACCACAGCTGGCCCGGCTTCACGGCGCGGGAGAAAGCCCTGTTCGATCCGCTGAGCGAGGCGTTCAGCGGGCTGGCCGCCACCCTGCTCATGATCGGCGCGGGCACCGTCGGCGCGCTGACGATCGTCGGCGAGTACGCCACCGGCCTCATCCGCACCACCCTGGCCGCCGTCCCGGCCCGCCACCGGGTCGTGGCCGCCAAGCTCGTCGTCGTGGGCGCCGTCACGCTGGTGACCGGCGCGCTGGTCTCGGCGGCCACGT
This sequence comes from Nonomuraea sp. NPDC049607, assembly GCF_040675375.1. Classification (NCBI taxonomy): domain Bacteria; kingdom Bacillati; phylum Actinomycetota; class Actinomycetes; order Streptosporangiales; family Streptosporangiaceae; genus Nonomuraea; species Nonomuraea sp. NPDC049607. The sequence goes on along the minus strand of NZ_JBFAOV010000011.1, from coordinate 105,624 downwards.
TCGGCGTCAGCCAGGCCATCCTGTCCGATCTCGGCGTCGCCGTCCGGCCGGGCGACCCCGGCGTGCTGCGCGTCCTGGCCGCCAACGCCCTGCTCGCGCCGGTGTCGGCGCTGGTCGGCATGGGCATCGGCGCGCTGGTGCGGCACACCGCGGGCGCGGTGGTCTCGGTCTGCGGCGTGCTGGTCATCGTGCCGACCTTCTTCCGGCCGACCGTCCACCAGTGGCTCAACGACCTGTACGCCCTGGTCCCGTTCTACGTCTGGCGCACCTGCCTGGGGCTGCCCCAGCTCCGCGACGACCCCGCCCTTCCCACGGTGACCGGCTCCTGGGCCGTCTTCGCGGCCTGGCCGCTGGCCGCCGCCGTCCTGACCCTCGTCGTCGTGCATCGCCGCGACGTCTGACCGTACTGAGAGGAATGCGATGATCTCGCCTCTGCTGACCGTCCCGCTGACGGCCTGCCTGGCCCTGACCGCCACGACCTGTGCCACGGCGACCGCGTCCGCCGCGCGAACCGGCGCCGGGTCCCCGTCGCCGGCCACCCTCCGGCTGGAACTGCCCCGCCCCACTGGCCCCGATCCGGTCGGCCGCGACACCCTGTACCTGGCCGACCAGAGCCGCAAGGATCCCTGGGTGCCCTCCTCGGGGCCGCGTCGGCTCATGCTCTCCATCCACTACCCCGCCCGTTCCGTCACCGGGCCGCCCGCCCCCTACATGAGCACGGAGGAGGCCGCGTCCCTCTTGCGGCGCAAGGCCCCCGGCGCCGACGTGCCCGCCGAGGTCATCAGCGGCATCCGCACCCACGCCCGCGCCGGCGCCCCGCCCGAGAAGGGCCGCCACCCGCTGGTGGTGCTCTCGCCCGGACTCGGCCTGCCCCGTGCCAGCCTCACCTCCCTGGCCGAGGACCTGGCCAGCCGCGGGTACGTCGTCGCCTCGATCGACCACGCCTACGAATCCTCCGGCACCGTCTTCCCCGGCGTCGGGCTGCTCACCTGCGCACCCCTGTGCGACCAGCCCAGACCTCCCGAGGGCGGCAAGGCCACCATCAGCAGGAACCGCGCCAAGGACGTCTCCTTCGTCCTGGACCGGCTGACCGGCCGCCATCCCGCCTGGAAACGCGCCGGCCTGATCGACGCCAGGCGCATCGGCATGGCCGGCCACTCGATCGGCGGCGACGCCGCCTCCACCACCATGCTCACCGACCCGCGGGTCAAGGCCGGGATCAACCTGGACGGAACCGTCGACGCCACCCTCCCCGCCACCGGACTCGGCAAGCGTCCCTTCCTGCTCATGGGCAGCCAACGCGACCACACGCCCGGCAAGGACGACACCTGGGACAAGACCTGGAAGGTCCTGGACGGCTGGAAGCGCTGGCTCACCGTCGCCCGCGCCGAGCACAGCACCTTCACCGACCTGGCCCTCGCGCAGAGCAGGCTCGGCCTGTCGTCCCCCGACGCCATCGACGCGGAACGCGGGACGGCGCTCACCCGCGTCTACGTCGCGGCCTTCTTCGACCAGCACCTCAAGGGCAGGAAGCAACCCCTGTTGGACGGCCCCTCCGCCGCCAACCCCGAGATCGCCTTCCACCGGCCCGAGTGACGGAGGACGCCCCTGACCCCGCGCACGGACGGGGGCGTCCAATCCCGGGGGCCCGTCGGGGGCATCCCTGATGCAGGCCGGGCGGCATCCCGGACAGGATGGACGACATGAAGATCACTGCGATCGCGGGCGGCCTGCTGGCCTCCGCGGTACTCCTGACCGGGTGCGGCCTGGACGCCATCGGCAAACCGAAGAACGAGGAGACCAGCACGTACCAGGTCAAGGAGAAGGTGCAGCGGCTTCACCTCAGAAGCGGCAGCGGGGACGTGACCGTCACCGAGTCGGACGCCACGAACGTCAGCGTGACCGAGAGGCTCTACTGGAGCAACGACAAGCCGCAGGCCGCGCACAAGGTGGAGGGCGACACGCTGTCCGTCTCCTACGACTGCCAGAAGTCGTGGGGCACCTGCGGGGTCGAGTACAAGGTGGAGGTCCCCAAGGGGACGCAGGTCCAGCTGAACTCCGGGTCGGGCGACCTGACGCTGAGGTCGCTCACCGGCCCTCTTGACGTCGAGGCGGGCTCCGGCGACATCAAGGGCGACGGCCTCGGCGGCAAGAAGCTCCTGGTCAAGGAGGGATCTGGCCAGGTCACCCTGAAGTACGCGGTCGCGCCGGAAGGCGTCGAGGTGTCGGCCGGCTCGGGCGACGTCGTGCTCACCGTCCCCGACGAGACCTATGACGTGCGGGCCAGAACGACCTCCGGTGACGCCGACGTCTCCGTCAAGAAGGACAGTTCCTCGCCGCGCAAGCTGTCGCTGACCACGGGGTCCGGAAACGTCACCGTCTCGGCCGGGTAACCGGCTTCCCCGCCCACAGCTGTTCCGGTCCGCAGGACGGGACGCGCCCGGCGCCGTCCCCGTCGGCCGGGTGCCGAGGGACGGGCGCCGGGCGCGGTGGGTCAGCCGGTGTAGTCGGTGGCCTTGGCGGTGCCGGCCGGCCACAGGTACTTGGCGTTGTCGGCCGGCGTGTAGCCGCGGTTGCCGTCGCCGGTGCGCGCCTGGACGCGGTTGTCGCGCCAGGTGGAACCGCGGGCCGTGCCGCCCCAGATGCCGCCGTACAGGAAGCCGTGCAGCTGGTCGAGCTCGGCCGAGAACACGTTCCCGGTCACGGTGATGTTCTTGGCGTTGTCGGCCGTGCCGATGCTGAGGGCGTAACCCCATCCGGAGATGTAGTTGTTCGTGACGGAGACGTCCTGATAGACACCCTTGCCCTGCAGCGCCAGGCCGTTGGTGTTGCCCAGGGACGCCAGGGTGTTGTGGTTGACGATCATGTGGCCGCCGTTGCCCTCGCTCTGCGGACCGATGCCGTCATGGTGGTAGACGTCCCGTGCGGTGTCGGCCATGTCGTGGATGTAGTTGTTCGTCCACGTCGAGGGTCGGCCGGGGAACCCGGTCACCATGATCAGGCCGGCGTTGCCCCAGATGTCGTTGTGGTCCATGACGGCGACGGCTTCCTTCATCGTCGTCATGAGCTGCCACGACTTGTCGAACGGCGTGCCCGGCTTGGCGTGCGCGGACGACACCTTGCCGTCGTTGCCCGGAGGCATGGCGTAGGAGCTGGGCTTGAACGTCGAGTACAGGAACTTGATGGTGGTGTCGGAGTAGATCTGCACCAGGTTGTCGTTGGGGTTCGTGCCCTCGAACAGGCAGCCCACGAACGTCAGGTTGTCACCGTAGATGTACACCTTCGAGGCGGTGAAGCGCTTGAAGGAGATGACGCTGTTGTCGGGGTACTCGACCCGCAACGGCTTGTCGGCGTTCATGCCGGCCGCGTAGTCGGTGAGCTTGCCGGGATAGGCGCCCAGCCCGAGGCCGGCGGCGTTCGCGGGGGTGCGGGAGTAGCCGGTGTTGGAGAAGTCCGGCCAGTAGCCCGAGCCGTCGTTGGGCCGCGCCGTGAGGGCGGAGCCGTTCGAAGGGGGCGGCGACGCGGTCGGCGTCTTGGTGGGGGTCGGTGTCTTGGTGGGGGTCGGTGTCTTGGTGGGGGTCGGTGTCGTGGTCTTGGTGGGGGTGGACGACGGCGTCGGCGTTTTCGTCGGAGTCGGCGTCTTCGTCGGCCTTGCGGTGGCGGTGGGACTGTGAGTGGGCCTGTGGGTGGGCCTGCGCTTGCGGGTCGGCCTGGGCGACGCGGTCGGCGTGGCGACCCCGGTGTTCCCGCTGGTCATGGCCATCAGGTCGGCGTCCTGGATGGCGGCCTGGCCGTTCCAAGCGTCCGCTCCGGCCACCATGACCGAGGCGACGAGCGCCGCGGCGGCCGAGACGCCGCCCCATCTGATCAGGCGGTTGACCAGGAAACGGCGCGATCGAAATAATTGCTGAGGTGACATATGAGGGGTCCCCGTGGTATTCGGCGATGAAATCTTCGGCCGGACGCCGAACACCATAAGCCATGATGATCACTTGACACAACAAACGGGAATTCGACCGGCGAGGGGCCGTTCTGACTCGGAACGGGCTTCCGGGGCGCTTAATCATTCGGCTGACAACTCGCAACGCGATGCGCTAAGGTCTCCGAAATTCCGACCTGAACGGCGAATCGCGAGCATTCATGGATCGGTAACGTCGCTTTCCGTGTCCGGAGCGGTTCGCTGTTAATTCACCGGCATGACGGTGACGTATTACCGGCCAGGCCGCGGGCACCGCGCTCGGCCGAGTGCCGAGCACGATGCCCGCGAAGGTCACTCCCCGGTGGTGAGGTCGGCGTAGAAGGCCCGCACGTCCTCCACCAGCAGCTCCGGCGACTCCAGCGCCAGATACGCCCCGCCCCCGGCCAGCTCGGTCCACCGCACGACGTTGGCATCGCGCTCGGCGAAGCGGCGGATCGTGACGTCCTCCCTGGCCAGCAGCACCCCGGTGGGAACCGTCACCCGGGGCTTGGGCGCGTAGGCGCCCGGGTCGTGGCCCATCTCGTAGTAGAGGTTGGCCACCGAGCCGGCGGTGGCGGTGAACCACATGACGCTCACGTCGGTCAGGATCCGGTCACGGGAGAAGGCGTCCTCGGGCAGCTCGGCGGCCGAGTCGGTCCACTCCTTGAACTTCTCCACGATCCACGCGAGCTGCGCGACCGGCGAGTCGGTCAGCCCGTAGGAGAGGGTCTGCGGCCGGGTGGACATGATCTGGTTGAAGCCGAGGCCCTCCTGCATGAAGTTCTGCATGATGCCCAGGCGTCGCTGCTCGTCCGCGGTGAACTCGCTCTCCTCCGGGGAGGGGAAGGCGACGAAGGCGTTGACGTGCACGCCCACCAGCCGCTCCGGCACCTGGCGGGCCAGTTCCAGCCCCAGGTTGGCGCCACCGCCGCCGCCCTGCGTGCCGTACCGCTCGTAGCCGAGCCGGGACATCAGCTCGGCGAAGGCGGCAGCCGTACGGGGGACGGTCCAGCCCGGCGAGGAGAGGTAGCCGGAGAAGCCGACCCCCGGGCACGAGGGGACGACCAGGTGGAAGTCTCGCGACAACGGTTCGAGGACGTCGAGGAACCCGATCACACCGCCCGGATTGTCGTGCAGGAGCAGCAGCGGCAGCGCGTCCTCCGAACTGGAACGCAGGTGGAGGAAGTGGATGTCCTCCCCGTCGATCTCGGTGACGAACTGCGGGTGCTTGTTGTACTCGGCCTCGGCCACCCGCCAGTCGAAGTCGTTGAGCCAGTAGTCGGCCAGCCCCTTGAGGTAGTCGAGCGGCACGCCCCTGCTCCAGCCCTGCCCCGCGATCTCCCCGGTCCACCGGGTGCGGCGCAGCCGTTCGTGCAGGTCATCAAGGTCGGCCTGGGCAATGTTCACACTGAAGGGCTTCATGTCCACAACGTTAGGCAACAGGCGACACGCCAGCATGAGTCATCTCATAGGTAATACTGCGACACATGCTTCGGGGGCGAACGCGCGAGACGCGCATCATTGACACGTTGCTCGCCGACGCCCGAACGGGTGTCAGCGGCGCCCTGGTCCTCCTCGGCGAGCCGGGCATCGGCAAGACGGCCCTGCTGGATCACGCCGCGGCGGCCGGCGACCTGCGGGTCCTGCGGACTACCGGCATCGAGGCGGAGGCCGAACTGCCGTTCGCCTCGCTCCACCTGCTGTTCAGGTCGGCGCTCGACCATCTGGACCGCATCCCCGAACGGCAGGCCGCCGCGCTGCGCGGCGCCTTCGGGCTCGGCCCGGCCGGCACGGGAGACCGGTTCCTGATCGGGCTGGCCGTCCTGTCGCTGCTCGCCGAGCTGGCGGAGGACGGCCCCGTGCTGTGCCTGGTCGACGACGTGCAGTGGCTCGACCATGCCTCGGCGGACGCGCTGGTCATCGCGGCCAGGCGGCTGGCCGGCGAAGGGGTGGCGATGCTGCTGGCCGCCCGCGCCGGGTTCACGGCGCCCGGCCTGACGGTGCTGGAGCTGGCGGGCCTGGACGAGGCGGCCTCAGGTGAGGTGCTCGACTCCGCCGCCCGCCCGCTGACCGAGGAGTTCCGGCGGCGCATCCTCGCCGAGTCCGCCGGCAACCCGCTGGCGCTCCTGGAGCTGCCGAAGTCCGGCGAGAGCCAAGGGGAGCTCTCGCTCACCTCACGGCTGGAGGAAGCCTTCGCCCACCAGGTGGACGGGCTGTCGGCGGCGGCCCGCGTCCTGCTCCAGGTCGCCGCCGCCGACGCCACCGCCGAGTCGGCGATCGTGCTGGCGGCGGCGCGCGTGCTGGGCTCCGCTCCCGAGCACCTGGAAGAGATCGGCGCGGCCGGTCTGATCCGGACGGCCGACGGCTCGCGGCTGGAGTTCCGGCATCCGCTGGTCCGGGCGGCCATCTGGCAGCGGACACCACTGGCCCGGCGCCTGACCATCCACCACACCCTCAGCCAGGTCCTGGAAGGCACGGCCGACGCCGACCGCAGCGCCTGGCACCTGGCCGCCGCCACGCTCACCGCCGACGAGCAGGTCGCGGGACGGCTGGAGGAGACCGCCACCCGGGCCCACGCCCGCAGTGGTTACGCGGCGGCGGCCGCGGCCTACGAGCGCGCCGCCGCGCTGAGCCCGTCGGCCGGGGAACGTGCCCGCAGGCTCACCTTGGCGGCCGAGGCCACCGAGTTCAGCGGTCGCTTCGATCGGGCCAGGGCTCTGGCGCTCGGCGCTGGGAGCCCGGGCGCCGAGCTGACCTCCCGGCTGATCCGCGTGCGGGCCTGCTCCGACTACGGCGAGGGCCACCTGCAAGGGGCGCACGCGATGTTGTCGGCCGGCGTGGACCACCTGGCCGCCACCGACCCGGGCTCGGCCGCGTGGCTGCTGCTGGACGCCGCCTCCATGATCTGGCTCGACGGCGACCGCGACATGGCCCACCGTACGGCCGAGCAGCTCGACGCGCTGGAGGTGCCGCCCGGCGACGACGTCGTCCCGGTCCACCAGCTGTGCCGGTGGTTCGTCACGCTCACCCTCGGCCGCCCCACCACCGAGCTGCCGCCGCTGGCCGAGGTGGTGGAGCGCGCCCGCGCCCAGGCCGGACCCGACCGGCGCGGCCTGTTGCTGATCGGCGGACTCGGCCTGGCCGACCAGGACGCCCGCACCCACCAGCTCGCCCTGGCCGCCACCGCCGCCATCCGCGCAGAGGGCCGCGTCGGGCTGCTGCCCCAGGCGCTGACCTTCATGGGCCACGTCGAACACGCCCGCGGCCGCTACGCCGACGCGCGCGCCTTCGCCGAGGAGGCCGTGAACATCGCCGCGGACACCGGACAACCCGCCTGGTCACGCCTGGCCACCGCGTTGCTGGATCAGCTCGCCGCCGTTCAGGGAGAGCCGCTGGACCCCGCCACCGCCACCCCGGCCGCGCTCGCGCTCCTCGACCTCGGCCAGGGCCGTCCCGAGCAGGCGCTGCTCGGGCTGGAGTCGCTGGTGTACGGCAAGGCACGCAACAGAACCCCCGCCATGCACCTGGTGCCCGACCTGGTCGAAGCGGCCCTGCGCAGCGGCAGGAGCGCCCGCGCGGCCGAGCCGTTGGCCCGGCTGGAATCCTGGGCCGGGATGCTGCGCCAGCGGTGGGCCGACGCCCTGGTCTCCCGCTGCCGTGCCCTGCTGGCCACCACCATGGCCCCGGACCCCGGAGCCGACGCGCACTTCCGCGCCGCGCTCGACGCGCACGAGCGCCCCTTCGACCGCGCCCGCACCGAGCTGCTGTACGGCGAATGGCTGCGCCGGGCCCGCCAGACCGGCGACGCGCAGGAGCACCTGCGGGCCGCGCTGGAGACGTTCGAGTGGCTCGGCGCGCGCCCCTGGGCCGACCGGGCGCGCACGGAGCTGGGCGCGACCGGCTGGAGCACCCAGCGCAACACCGGCGCCGACCGCTTCGCCCAGCTCACACCGCAGGAACGGCAGATCGTCAACCTGGCCGCCCAGGGGCTGTCGAACAAGGACATCGCCGCGCACCTGTTCCTCAGTCCGCGAACCGTCGGCCAGCACCTCTACAAGGCCTTCCCGAAACTCGGCGTGACCGCCCGCGCCCAGCTCGCGGAGCTCGTTCTCCCCTGACGACACCGGCGGACAGGAGCGTCGCGGTGGCGAGGCCGCCCCAGAGGGCGGCCGGGCCGTGGGGTGCGAGAGCGGTGATGACCGCCGGGGAGACGGCGAGGCCGAAGCCGGTGGAGAGCTGGAAGCGGGCGAGGGTGCGTCCCAGGACCTGCGCCGGGGCGAGGGCGGTGACGAGCGCGGTGGCGCTGCCCGCGTAGATGATCTCGCCGAGGGTGCAGACCACGGACACCGCCGCGACGGCCGGGGCGCCCCAGCCGGGTCCCAGGAAGGCGGCCGCGAGGAAGCCGAGGTAGGACGCGGTGAGCACCACCCCGGCGAACGCCAGCACGGACCGGCGGGAGAAGCGGGACATCAGGACGGTGACCGGAACCTGCAGCGTGACCACCAGGACCGTGTTGGCCACGAAGATGGCCGCCGACCACACCGGGGACGCGTGCATCTGCGTCACCAGGACCAGAGGAAGCGCGATCTCGGGGACGTTGAGGCAGAAGACGTAGATCACGTTGGCGGCCAGCAGCCCGCGCATCCGGGGTGCGGGCTCGCCGTCCCCGTCCCCGTCCGTGGCCGCGGCCGCGGCGGCGGCCGGATGAGCGTGCACGCGTACCGACCACGCCAGAGCCGCCGCCACGAGGTAGGCGAGCCCGGTGACGGCCGCCAGCGCCTGCAACGCGGCGGCGCCACCCGCCAGGCAGGCGGTGGCGAGGAGCGCACCGGCGCCCAGGCCGGCGTTGCGCAGCGCGCGGCCCCCCGCCAGGGCGGCGTCGCGCTCCCGGCCGTGGGAGAGCGTGGCCACGAGGGCGGCGTGGGCGGCCGGCCAGGCCTGGTTGCCGATGCCGAGGAAGAGCGCCGCCGTCGCGAACAACCAGACGTTCCCCGCCGGGGTGGCCGCCAGCAACACCACGCCCAGCACCCGCACCAGCATCGACGCCGCCACGACCGTGCTGCGCGCGCCCCGGTCCAGCCATCGGCCCACCGCGGGCATGCACCCGAGACCCGCGACGACACCGGCGGTCATGGCGGCGCCGGTGACCGGCCCGGACAGTCCGAGCACCGTCACCCCGTAGAGCAGCAGAAAGGGCCGCAGCAGGCCGGTGCCGAGCGCGTCCACGGCCAGGGCGACGGCGTAGCGGGGGCCTCCGGAGGCGCGGAGGAGGACGCGGAGCTGGACTCCGGTGGTGGGTGCCATGGCGCCAACGGTCGTGCCGGGTCGCCGCACGCGGCACGTCGGTTGACGGAGATCGTCAACCGACGCCGTCATCGGCCGTCCGGCCAGGGATGATGGAGGGATGACGCTGCGCATCGACATCACCGGGCTGCCGGCCGAGCGGCTGCGGTTCGCCGCCTCCCCGCTGGCCGAACTGACCGCGATGTTGCACGTCCTGGCCGAACCCGGGCATCATCCGCGGCTGGCCGGCTGGGCCGGGGACGTCTGGTCCGGGATGCCGCCGGAGCTGGCCGAGCGGTTGCGAGAGGCGGAGTTCCTCTGGCGTTCCTCGCGAGCCGATTTCCTGGTCCCGGCCCGGCCCCGCCAGACCCTCGCCGAGGAGCTGGACGATGTCGACCGGATCGACGACGAGACCTATGTGACCGCCGCGCTCGTCACCACGTGCGGCAGCAATCGGGTGCACTTCGCCGCGCCGTCGCCGCTCGCCGACGCGACCGCGCGCGAGCGGGCCCTCGACCTGGCCCAGGCGCGCGGCGAACGTCAGGAGGCGTTCGCGGAACGGCTGCTCGCCGACCCGGCCGCGGTGCGGGCGCGGGTGCGCCACACCCTCGAACAGTGCGCCGAGGCGTTCTTCGACGCCGCCTGGACAGGCGTCGCCGTGCGGCTGGCCACCGACCTGCGGCTGAAGAACGACCTGCTGAAGCGCCAGGGCATCGGGGCGGCTCTCGCCTCGGTCTCCGGCGCGGTCACCCTGACGCCGGACGGCAACCGCATCGTCGTGGACAAACTGCAGGACAATGCGACCGCCGCCCACGGCGCCGGGGTCACCTTCATCCCCAGTGACTTCGGCCGCCCGCACCTGGTGGTGGTCCACGCGCCCGGATGGCAGCCGGTGGTGCAGTATCCCGTGGCCGAGCCGGATCCGTCCGAGCCGGTGTCGCTGGAGACGGTCACCCTGCGGCTGGAGGCACTCGCCCATCCGGTACGACTGCGGCTGCTGCGCACCCTGGCCCGCGGCCCGCACACCACCGGCGAGCTGGCCCACGCCTGGGAGCTGTCGCCCCCGGAGGTCTCCCGCCACCTCGCCGTCCTGCGCCGCGCGGGCCTGCTCACGACCCGGCGGCACGGGCGCTACGTCCACTACACGCTCAACCTGCCCGAGATGACGACGCTGGGCACGGACCTGCTGGCGGCCGTCCTGCGCTGACCTCCGGCTCCTGTGTCGTCCGGCAGGCGGCCGGTCACCTGTCAGCTGGTGAAACGTCCCTCACGGGTGTACTTGCAGGCTCCGCTGAGGCAGTTGGGGCTGGACCCCCAGCCGTCGTCGTAGCTGACCCTGCGGTGGAGCTTGATCTTGCCCTTGACCTCTTCCGCCTGGTGCCCGGGGGCGACCTTCTCGTCCGCCTGCTTCCACCAACTGGTGCCGTTCCAGTAGTACAGCCGGTGCCGGGCCCACAGGGAGCTCGGCGAGCCCACCGGCAGGCAGTTGAAGATGAAGCTCTCCGCGCGACGCTCCTTGAAGCCGCCGAAGTCGAGGGTGGTGTACGACTTCGGCGCCAGGCCGGCCTGGGCGTTGTCGTGCCAGAGGTGCGACCCCCAGTGTTCGGCGGTGCACGACGCGGAGAGCACGGCCGCGGCCGGAGCGGTCAGGCCGCGTACGGTGACCGGCTCGCTGGTGATCCGCCGCCCCCGCAGCTCGGCGGGGAGGTCGGCGCCGTGGTCCTCGACGAGGCGCTGGGGCACCGGCACGTCGGGCGGCGTGATCTCCAGGTAGGTCTGCAGGTAGCTGTTGCTCCGGTCCCAGGCGATGAGCGGCGCGCTGCCGATGATCCCGACCTGGGACATCCCCACCTCGTCGGACGGCTGGCTGTCGGAGAAGCTCACGGTGAGACCGGTCGTGTACTCGATGTGCGCCAGGGGGATCTCCCGGTCGCTGTCCTCGGGTTCGGCCGCGGCCGGGGAGGAGGCGAGCATCAGCGTGGCGGCGATGGCGGCGATTGTCCTCATGTCACTCCTTGCGGTTGACGTTGCCGCGCAGAACGTTAGACACCGCCCTTTCAGCAACCTTAAACCTGAGCTCAGCGCACACCGGAGACCCGCGAGGAGAGGGTCGCCTTCGCTTCCCGCCGCCCCGGCTTGTGAGCCGTGTGCCTGCTCCTCACCTCAGGAGCTGGTCGGCGTTGATCTTCACCTCGAACTCGAAACGGTACGGGCTTCCTCCATTGGTCGGCACGGGCCACAGGTAGGGCAGTGGCTGGGTCAGGTCGAAGGAGATGGGCGGGTTGGTCGGCCGGACGGTGTCGACCGGATAGATGGTCCACCGCGGCGTCTGGTCCGGCGTCCCCGTTCCCGAGGTGGGCTGTGCGCTGGGCTGTGAGCTGGGCTGGGGACCCGGGTGGAAGGGCGGCGGGTCGATGTTGACGAACCACATGGTCGAGCGTGGGCCCACGTGGGGGGTGCTGGTGCCGCCTCCCCCGCCACCGGTGCCGCCGCTCGATCCGCCGCCCTGGGTGGCCGTGGCGGGCAGATAGTGGCGGTCGCTGGGATCGGCGTCGCACGGCTCCGCCGCCCCGGCCGGTGGGGGCGCCCCGTCGGCCGCCTTGAGGCGCAGCCCCAGCTCACCCGCGATCATCAGGGCGTAGTGACCCGCCAGCGCCTTCTGCCCCTGCTGGTTGGGATGCCCTGTCTGCTGCGTCATGTTGAAGTCGTCCCCTCCCTCGGCGGGAGTCCAGCTGAGGCTGCGAACGTAAGGGGTCTTGGTCCCCAGCTCGTGGCCGGCGAAGGCGTTCGCGAGGTCCAGCATGTCGGTGGCGATCCCGTGGTCGGCCAGGACCTGCTGCGCCTTCTTGATGGAGGCGGTCAGCCGAGGTCCGAGAGTGCGAAGAGGCTCCAGGTCCCCCGAGCTCACCAGCCACCTCATCAGGCCTCCCGGTGTGAGACCTTCCGCCAAGGGCTGGGGATAGTTGACCATCATGATCCTGGCCTTGCCGCTGGTGGCGACGTTCATCGCCCGCACCAGCCGCACCAGACGCGCCGAGAGGGTCGTCGGCTGCGTCAGCGGGCGGACGAACGGCGGACGCGGCGGCTCCGAGTCCGCCCATTCCTGCTCGGAGGTGCGGGTGACGTCGAGCAGCGGCGCGACCTCCGCCACGATGCTGTTCCGGAGGCCGATGTTCTTCGCGAGTATGGCGGTCAGCATGGGCCCGAAGCGGGCGTCGTTGCCGCCGAAGCCGGAGATCACCAGGTCGGTGGCGGCGTCCAGCCCCTCGTTCTGCGGCGGGTTGACGCGGCCGTGGTCGTTCTGGCCCACGAAGAAGTGCTCGGTGGCCGCGCCGGAGGAGGCGTTGAAACGGACGTCGAAGAAGACCTCGGGATTGGCGCGGCGCAGCAGGTCGATGGCCTGCAGGACCGCGGCGTCGGCCGAACGGTGACGGAAGTCCTCGTCGTAGTCGGCCTCGGTGTGACCCTCCGCCGGGACGCGGCCGCCGTTGGGACCGGGAAGGAAGCGCATGGGTTCGGGCAGGAAGCCGCGCTTGTTGTAGTAGAGTCCCGCCCCCTCCCCCGACATGTACGAGTCGCCATTGATGACGATCTTCACGACCCTCTGTCCGGGCAGCGGGACGCCCTGGCGGAACTGGGCGGGCTTGTCGTCCCCCCAGAACGGCGGCCCGCCCGGCCCGGTCCCGACCGGCGGGCAGGTGTCGGTCGGCGCGTATCGCTGCTTCAGGTACTCCAGGCCGCCGACGGCGGGGAGGTTCGCGAGCGATTCCGCGTCGTAGTCGTCGAGCAGCGGGACATCGGTGATGGGGGCGGCGTGCGCGGGTGTGAAGCCGGAGGTCGCGACCAGGGCCAGGGAGAGTGCTGCGCCTGCCAGCGCACGTGGCAGTGGCCCAGGTAAGAATCTTCGTGACATGCCGTCAACTATGAGCGGCACTCATCTGCGGGTCCTCCTGCTCAGGGAGGAAGCCGTTTCTCCGCCGACTGGCCGCCACCTCTCCTACGACAGGCCGCCGCACCACCACGTCCGTCATGGGTCCTTTGTCCCTGCCCGTGGCAGGGGAAGGCAGACATCGGCCAGTTGCGGGGAGTGATCTGGTGACACGTCAACGTCCCCCGGCGAGCGCACTGCTCGGCCGCCGGGTTCCGCGCTTCCCCGAAGGCGGGTCGGTCCGATCAGTTGTGCCCGGCTTCGCCCAAAGCCTTAACGCCCGTCCCGCGAACCGGGCGTGTCTCCCCGTCGAACACGAGCTGCGGAACGCAGCATCGAGCAGTGCGGGCGTAGAACGTCGAGGAGGCACGACCTGCCGTACGCGGGCCGCTCCCCGCGATCGACGGTTGTCGGCTATCGCCCGGTGTGCCGGAGGATCGCGGCGGAGATCCGAGGAATCACCGGCGGCGGGAACCCGTGCCCCATTCCCTCGATGGGCAGGAACTCGCTGCCGGGAATCGCCGCGGCCAGGGCCTGGCCATGAGCGAAGGGCGCCATGGGGTCGTCCGAGCCGTGAATCACCAGAGTCGGAGCGGTGATCGAGCCGACAAGCCCGGAACGGTCGCGGGAGGCGAAGGCCGCGAGGATGTGGTTCTTCGAGGCGTGGCCCGCATCGGTGGCGTTCTCGATCTCCCGCTCGATGATCGCGCGCGTGGCCGCCTCGTCGAACGCCGTCAGCCGTCCGGCGAGAATGCGCGCCAGCTTGAGATGCGACTCGACGTGCTCCTCCCGGGTGCTGGGCGGATTGGCGATCTGTTCGGCGTCCCAGGCGGCCAGCCGTGGATCGCGTACCGTGCCCCGGAAGGTGTTGGTCGCGGGGTCGAGGGGCTCGGCGCTCGACATGATGACCGTCAGGGTGCGCAGCCGGTCAGCGTGTTCGAGCGCGATCTCCTGGGCGATCATGCCGCCCATCGACGCGCCGACCACGTCCGCCGTGGCGATGCCCAAGCCGTCGAGCAGGCCGACCGCGTCCTGGGCGAGGTCGACCATGGTGTAGGGGTTGGCCTCGTAATCCACGCAGCCGGACAGCCCGGTGTCCCGGTTGTCGTAGCGGATGACGGACCGGCCTCCCTCCTGGAGAAGCCGGCAGAGCTCGTCGGGCCAGGTGGCGCCCCGGGCACCGAGCCCCATCACGAGCAGCAGCGCGGGGTCGGCGGGATCACCGAACGTCTCGCACCACAAACGGATCCCGTTGGCCTCGACTATGCGTTCCATCATGTTCTGCCCCTCGTTCTGGCTCGCACCAGTGGCGACGACTGGCGCTACGACGTCCCGTAAGAGGACGAGCGCTCACGGACCGTGCGCCGAGTCCGCTCCCACGGCGCCCTCCCATGGCAAAAAGTATATACAGATTAACTTTTTGCTTGATCCAGAGCCGTCACAACCCAGCCGGCACATGCAGGACGGCGAGCATCTGGGCCCGCAGGTGCACACTCAGCGCCCGGACGTCGTCGCTCAGCCGGGCGGCGAGCACCGCCGTCACCATCCCCATGACGGAGGTGACGGCGATCCGCGCCGCGAGGTCCGACAGCTCCGGCCGTACCTCGATCAGCAGCCCGACCCACTCCTCACGTATCTGCCGCATCTGGCGGTTGAGTCGCCGCCGATCCTGCTCCGGCAGCCACAGCAGCTCGGCCTGCATGATCAGAGTCAGACTCCGGTTCTCGACGGACGACCGGGAGAACCAGTCCACCAGGGCGATCAGCGCCTCCTGCGGGTCCCGGTCCCGGTCGGCCAGCGCGGCTTGCGTCCCCTCCTGAAGGCGTTCCAGCGACAACTCGATCAGGGCGAGGAGGATGGCCTGCTTGCCGGGGAAGTGCCGGTAGACCGCGGGGCCGGAGATGCCCACCGCGGCCCCGATGTCGTCGATCCCGGTATCGGCGTAACCACGCTCCACGAAGAGCCGGGCGGCCTGCAGCAGGATGACCCGCTTGCGCACCCCGTGTTTGCGCCCCTGCGAGATGAGGGATTCCAGCTCGTCGGACTCGGCCACGTACGTACCTCTCTGAAAGAAACGGGAACCATGGTTAACATATTGGATAGAGGCTGGCCAGGCACACCGCGGAGGGCACCCCGTCAGCTCCGCCGTTGCCGCCACAACCCTCGTCAACCAGACGAGGCCGCGGCCCGGTCGAGGCGGTCGCGGCCCTCGCGCAGCACCGGGGCCAGCTCCGGCGGACCCAGCACCTCGAAGTCGAATCCGCTGCGCGGTCCTCGTCGGCGCTCTCCTTGCGTCACTCGGCATCGGCCGGGACCAACGGCGCGGCCCAGTGCTTCTTGGTCTGGCACCAGGTGAGCCGGAAGGTGATGACGGCGCGGTTGCGGTCGAGGACCGGGGTGTAGCTCGCCCGCCGCGCCATCGGTGGTGTGGTGGATCCACTGCTGGGGTGGCGGTGGCGACATGCTGGTCGTCTCCCCTGGTGATGCAGGTGCACACCCCTATCGTCGCCCTGTCGCGGGCGCGGCGTTCGGTCAGGCCTTTGGTGCCTGGATGCGTGATCACCGAGGGGGTGCGCCGCGCGAACTGGGAGATCACGCTAAGGGTGATCGACGGGGACAGCAGCGACTCGCCCCGGGCCACCACGCGCACCGCCTGTAACAGCTCGGCCGGGTCGGCGTCCTTGAGCACGATTCCGCTGGCGCCGTCCCGCAACGCCTCGAAGACGTATTCGTCCAGGCCCAAGGTGGTCAGCATGACGACCCGCACCGATGCCGGCGCTGGATCGCCGGTGATCTCCCGCAGCGGGGTCAACGTCCCGTTCGGCCAGGCCGGCGGCCTGCCCGTGACCGGCCGTTACGAGAACGTCGAGTACGACAACCTCGCCGTCTGCCGGCAGCAGAGCAGCACCTTCCACATCCGCAGAGCCGACAACACCGCCGCGACGGTGTTGTTCGGCGACGGCACCCAGGGCGACGTCAGCGCGTCGAGGAACGTCACCATGTCCGGCCGGCCGCGAGCGCGGCGTGGTGGTCCTCACCGACGGCACGATCTCTCCCGTCGCCGGCCAGGCCGCGATCGTGCCGGCGACCGAGGTGAGCGAGACAGGTTTCAGCACCGAGACGAGCCTGAGGGCGGCACGCCCAGCCGCTCCACGACACGGGCCAGGCAGCGTGCGGAGCTGGACCAGCATGCCCAGCCGATCGACAGGGCCCCGGCCGCCGGGACTCGTGAACGCCGCGTCGGCCGCCGTCGGCGTGAACACCGGGTGGTCGGTGAGCACCTGCTTGACCTCGGCCGGTCACGGCTTGGAGGGAACGGCCATCCGGCAGCAACGCGGCCGGCGGCGCGCCCACCGCGTGCCGCGACGCCGAACAGACCGGTTACCGTCCCCGGTCGCAGCCGCACTCCGACCAGGGGGCCGCCCCCGGGCAGCGGTCCCCGCCGGACGCGTGTCTCCGGACCGGCCGGCCTGTTCCGTCAGGCATGACCAGCAGATCGACGGCGGGATGCGGCAACCCTCTCGGCACCACTTCCCCGCCACCAGGTGGGCCAGGTCGGCGGGCACGGGCAGAGTGGTCGCCAGTGCAGTCAACCCGGCGACCGCCACGTCCGCCAGCGATCAAGCGGCCCCAGGACGGGCACCGCGACATCGAACTCACTGCCCGTCTTGGCCGCCGTCGCGGGCGCGGCGCCAGATTCGATCAGCCGATCGGTGGTGCCAGGTACTCCAGCGCATAACCCTCGCCGGACGGGCTCACGCGGGCGATGCCGGGTGAGTCGAGGTGGGCGCCCGCCACGAAGTGCTGCGGCCGGATCAGCTGTTCCAGGAGGTCCGCTCGTGCGGCGCGGGCCTGGGACTGGTCGCCGTCGAACTCCCACGACACCTTCGGCCGGTCGAACTGGAGCGTGGGCACATGAACGGTGTCGCCCCAGACGAGAAGGCGGCCGGCGCCGCTCCTGACCTCGTAGACGGTGTGACCGGGCGTGTGGCCCGGTGTCGGGATCGCGGTGGCCCAGTCGTTGATCGCCACCTTCTCCGACACCGGCACGACCCGGTCGCGGATCGGCTCCAGCCGCCCCCTGAACACCGAGGTGTCGCCCGCGCCGATCCACACGCGTTCGAGTCCGGGGAACGCCTCCGCACCTTCCGGCGTGATCAGGCCACTCACGTGGTCCTCGTGGTTGTGGGTGATGGCCACGTCGGTGACCTGCGCGCGGTCGATCCCCGCCTCGTCGAGCGCGTCGTAGATCAGCCCCATGGTGGGGTCGTGCCAGACGTCGGACGCGCCGGTGTCGACGAGCAGCGACCGCGTGCCGTCGGTGACGAAGAAGGCGTTGACCGCCAGGCGCAGGTTGTCCCCGGCCAGCGGGACGGCGGCCGGCAGCTCGTGGAGCGTGCGCCCGTCCTCGTCGCGGAGCCGTGTCGGGGGCATGTCGATGTACCCGTCCCGCAACGAGACCACCTGTAGATCGCCGAATTCGAACGTGGCATAGAGCCGGCCACTCGACATCAGACGCATGGAAACCTCCGTCGTGCTGGGCGCACAGCCCGCCCGTCTTCAATAGAAGACTCTATCTTCTTTAGAAGAAACCCTACACTGTGCACAGCGACGTACCCATCGATCGAGGAGCACGGTGATCGAGCAACACGGCAACGCGGCCGGACCAGAGCACGGTGACGACCTGGCCGGCGCGTTCGGCGGCAACGTGCGGCGACGCCGCGAAGAGGCGGGCCTGACGCTGGAGCAGCTGTCCGCGCAGTCGTCGGTCAGCCGGGCGATGTTGTCCAAGGTCGAACGCGGTGAGAAGAGCCCGACGATCGGCGTCGCGTCCAGGATCGCCCACGCGCTCGACGCGTCGCTCTCGGACCTGATCGGCGCGCCGGCCGCCGCGTCCGGGGTGGCCATCGTCATGCGCAAGGACGATCGCCCGATCTTCCGTGACCCGGAGACCGGCTTCGAGCGGCACATGGTGTCAGCGGCCCCGGGCGCGGGAGGCGCCGAGATGATCGTCCACCACCTGCCCGCGCAGGTCTCCACCGGGCTGCTGCCCGCGTATCCGCCGGGCACGGAGAAGCAGCTCGTGGTGCTGGACGGCACCCTCACCGTCGCGATCGGCGAGATCGTCGAGACCCTGAACGCGGGCGACTCCCTGTTCCTCCAGGCCGACGCCGACCACGGCTTCGCCAACCGCACGAACGCCCGCTGCGAGTACATCATGTTCATCTCGCGCAGAACCTGATCGGCCGCGGCTTCCCGGCCTGGACGTGCTCGATCCATCGTCTGATGTCAGGCTGGGTACGTTCAGGTCGGTCCCCTGCGCCTTGGAGGTCTGATGCGGGCGGGCGTCGTGGTCACGGCACACCCCGGCGTGGAGGACCTCGCCGTGCGGGCCGAGGAGCTGGGCCTGCACAGTTTCTGGGTCAACGACACCCCGATGGTCCACGGCGACCCCTTCATCGCCCTGGGGCTGTGCGCGAAGGACACCAGCCGCATCAGGCTGGGCATCGGCGTGACCTCACCGGCGCTGCGCTCGGCCCCGGCCGCCGCGAGCGGGTTCGCCAGCCTCAACGCCCTGGCCCCGGGCCGGATCATCTGCGGGATCGGCACCGGCAACACCGCCCGCCGCACGCTGGGCATGCGGCCGACCACGGCGGCGACGATGGAGAACTTCACCGCCGCCCTTCAGGACCTGTGCGCCGGACGGAGCACCGAGTACCGCGAGGGCGACCGGGTGCGCGACGTCCGGTTCCTGCACGCCGGGGCGCACGTGAACACGGCCGACCCGATCGAGTTCGTCGTGGCCGCGCAGCTCGGGCCGAAGGCCGCCGCCGTCGCCGGCCGCCGCGGCACCGGCCTGATCTCCTTCGGCCTGCTCGACCCCACCGCCTGGCACGCGCTGCACGACGCCCGCCGCCGACACAGGCGCCTTCGCCGAGCGGCTCGGCCCTGAGGAACGCGAGGCGGTGCGGCGACTGCTCGACCGGCGCGGCACCACCGCCACCGCACCCGATCAGCACACCAAGCTCTACCCCGACTACCTCGGACGCATCGCGCCGCAGGACCGGGACCTGATCCTGCCCTCGCTGATGAACAGCCTGACCCTGGTCGGCACCCGCGACGACCTCCGCGCCCGCATCGCCACCCTGGAACGGGCCGGCATCGACGAACTGCTCATCCAGCCGGTGATCGACCCACCCGCCGAGATGGCCCAGCTCGCAGGCCTGCTCACCTGAGCAGATCGTCCTCGTCCCGCACATGCGCCGAGGCGGCCCCGGAGGGGGCCAAGGCCGGTTAACGGGCTGGGCGGGCGATCAGGGCCTCTATGCCGTCCAGCAGGAGGTTGAGGCCGAACCGGAAGTCGGCGTCCTCCGTCCAGCCGGTGGAGTCCCTGAGCAGGCCGGAACGCATCATGGCCGACAGTGCCGGGTACGTCGCGGGGTCCAGGACCTCGGTGAGTGTCTCGCCGTACTCGGCGGCCCCCTTGGCCCTGGCCGCGAGCTCCGTGCCGCCGGCGCCGAGCGAGTGCGTGAGGGTGGCGTCGGTGAGAGCGTAGCCGCTCAGCACCGTGGCGGCGTTGAACTTCTGGGCGTCGCCCAGCCCGGTGTCGGACAGCGCATCCAGGGCCCGGTCGAGCCAGAGCAGTCGCCGTGGGCCCATGGGCGGGGTGCTCTGGCGCAGGTCCAGCAGCCAGGGCCGGGACAGCAGGAGGTCGCGGGTGAGCCGGGTCCACGTGGCGAGGTAGTCGCGCCAGGACAGGTTCCCGCGTTCAGGCGGTGGGGGCACGGCGCTGTCCGCCATGACGGTCAGCAGTTCGTCCTTGTTGCCGACGTACCGGTAGAGCGCCATCGGAGCGACGCCCACCTGGGCGGCGACGTTGCTCATGGAGACGGCGGCCAGCCCCTCGGTGTCGGCGATCTCGATGGCGGCCGCCGTGATCGTGGCCAGGTCCAGGCGCGGCCTCGGGCCTCTGCGCGTGGTGGGTTCGCGGCCCCACATCCGCGCCACGACGGGTGGCAGCTCTGCCATCGAACATCCTCTCGTGCGGTCGGAATCTGTGTACGTCCTATAGTCTAGTAATTGCGTATGTCGTACAGAGTAGAGCGTATATACAACGGGAGGCGTCATGGAGATCCGTACGTTCGCGCCGAGCGACCGCGCCGAGCTGCGCGGGCTGTTCGAGCGCGTGGGCGAGGGCGCTCCCACGGCGTCGCTGTGGGGGCACGTGGACTCGGAGGCGGCCGTCTACCTGGACCCCTACATGGAGCTGGAGCCGGACTCGCTCTTCGTCGCCGTCGCCGGGGGCGCCCTGGTGGGCTACCTGACGGGATGCCTCGACAGTGCGAGGTTCCCCGGCGAGGGCGAGCGCATGGAGCAGGCGATGCGGACCTACCGGCTGGTCTTCCGTCCCAGGCCCGCGGCCTTCTTCGCGCGCAGCCTGGCCGATCTGGCGTGGGCCGCGATCCGCAGGCAGCCCGGGGTCGGCGAGTTCGCCGACGCCAGGTGGCCCGCGCACCTGCACATCAACGTGGCACCCGAGGCGCGAGGGACCGGCGCCGCCGACGGGCTGATGAGCCGATGGCTCGACCGGCTCAGGAAGGCCGGATCTCCCGGCTGCCACCTGCAGACCCTGGTCGAGAACGCCCGGGCGGTGCGGTTCTTCGAGCGCATGGGCTTCGCCGAGCACGGCCCGGCACCACTGGTGCCCGGCCTCCGGCACGACGGCCGGCGGGTCCACCAGCGGACGATGATCTGGAGCGCCGGCCGCGCTGTCGAGGAGGCCGGAGCGCGGACGTCCGCCGAACGTCACCAGTCCCGGCCGCACCGGGCCGTAGGGGCTGACGTGCCCGGGGACCGGCGTGCGCCCACCGACGACGAGCCGAAGCAGTGACGGTCAGCGCACCCTGGGCCGGCTGCCGGGCCGGGGTCCTGGGATTCCTCGTAGACCCTGGTCTTGGTGGGCCATCACCGGTGCGCGGCCTCACCGCTCGGACGGCACCTGCGCGCGCCCCATCAGGACCCGCAAGCCCTCCAGCAGGTCCGCCGGAGCCGGCGCGCCGTCCGGGTCCACCAGCCACTGCGCCGCCAGGCCGCCCACCAGCGTCTGGATCACCGCCCCCACCTTCTCGGAGTCGGAGCCGAACAGCTCCGCCAGCCCCAGCCTGGCCTGCCGTCCCGCCTCCGCGAACGACTCGCGCAACTCGGGGGTGCGCGCCATGTGCGCGACCAGCTCGAACTGGATCACCCAGAGCGGCCTGGCGCGGGTGAAGGACTCGATGACCTTGGCCCAGGTCGTCTCGAAGTCTCCCGGCTCGGCCAGGGCCCGGCCCAGGTCGTCGCCCCATTCCTGCATCGCCTCCACCACCGCCTCGTTGAGCAGCGCGTCCTTCGTGCCGTAGTGGTAGCCGATCGCCGCCAGGCTGACCCCGGCCGCGGTGGCGATGTCACGTGCGGTCGTGTGGAAGTAGCCCTTCTCGTAGAGGCAGAGCTTGGCGCCGTTCAGAAGATCCTCTCGATTTCCCATGACGCCATCTTACACATCCGTGTTGCACATGCGTCTAACACATGCGTACTATTCAGGACATGAAGAACATCCTGATCTCCGGCGCCAGCATGGCGGGCACGACCCTGGCCTACTGGCTTCGCGAGCACGGCTTCACCCCGACTGTCGTCGAGCGCGCCACCGACGTCCGCGAAGGCGGCTACAAGGTCGACATCCGGGGCGCCGCCCTCGACGTCGTCGAGAAGATGGGCCTGCTGGAGGAGATCCGTGCCCTCCGCACCGACGTCCGCACCGGCTCGGTCGTCGACGGCGAGGGCCGCAAGGTGGCCAGCATGGACGGCGACAGCTTCGGCGGCCGCGTCCACCAGGACGCCGAACTGCACCGCGGCGACCTCGTCCGGCTCCTCCACGAGGCGACTGACGGCGTCGAGTACGTCTTCGGCGACTCCATCGCCGCCATCGACGGCACCCGGGTCACCTTCGCCGGCGGGCTCGTCCGCGACTTCGACCTCGTCATCGGCGCCGACGGACTGCACTCCAACACCCGCGCCCTGGCCTTCGGGCCCGAGGAGCGCTACGTCCACGACATGGGCTACAACGTCTCGATCTTCAGCGTGCCCAACCACCTCGGGCTCGACCGCGAGGAACTCACCTACGTCGGCCCCGGCCGCACGGCGCTGCTCTACAGCACCCGCCAGGACACCGGCGCGAAGGCCATGTTCCTGTGGGCCGCCGCCGGCAGGGCAGGCGACCGCGCCGAGCAGCAGCAGGCCCTGGCCGACGCCTACCGCGGATCAGGCTGGGAGGTGCCGCGCCTGCTGGAGGCCATGACCGGCGCGCCCGACTTCTACTTCGACTCCATGAGCCAGGTGCGCATGGACACCTGGCACGCCGGCCCGGTCGCGCTGGTCGGCGACGCGGCCTACTGCGCCTCGCCCGCCTCCGGCCAAGGCACCAGCCTCGCGCTGGTCGGCGCGTACGTGCTGGCGGCCGAGCTCAAACGGGCCGGCGGCGACCACACCATCGCCTTCCCCGCGTACGAGGCGCGGATGCGCTCCTTCGTCGAGG
The DNA here is from genome assembly GCF_040675375.1 of Nonomuraea sp. NPDC049607. Classification (NCBI taxonomy): domain Bacteria; kingdom Bacillati; phylum Actinomycetota; class Actinomycetes; order Streptosporangiales; family Streptosporangiaceae; genus Nonomuraea; species Nonomuraea sp. NPDC049607. The sequence continues at coordinate 82,884 of NZ_JBFAOV010000011.1, read as the reverse complement.
CCAACCAGGCCCTGGGCACCGCCAACATCAAACGGATGGTCCTGTCGAGCCGTTCCCAGGTGCGCCTGTCGATGCTGATGCTGCGCCTGGTCGGCCTGCTGCCCGGCAAGGACCGGATCATGGCCAAGGTCGTCGAGCCCATCCACCGCGCCGCCACCGCCATCGACCTGCCCACCTGGTGACACCTCGCGGCCCGCGAGCCTGCGCAGAAACGACTCGTGTCCCCTGCCCTCGAAGTGAGCCTGACTTGTCAATGATCGTAGAAACGGCAGTCGTCCGCGAGATCGACGCCGAGACCATCATCTCGCCCACCGCCACCGGACGACTGCTGCTCGACTCCAGCGACACCGGCGGCGCGCTGAGCACCATCAGGATGACGCTCGCTGACGGCGCCGACGGCGCCATGCCCCACCACCACGCCACCTCGACCGAACTCTTCTACATCCTGGACGGCAGGGCGCGCGTCCTGGCAGGCGAGGAGATCGTGACCTTGGAGGCGGGCGACGTGGCGTCCGTGCCCCCGTTGACGCCCCATGCCTTCGCCGCGGCCCCCGGCTGCACAGCCGACCTTCTCATCATCGTCGCCCCTGGCATTCAGCGCTTCGAGTACTTCCGCCTGCTCGACCGCCTACGCAAAGGCGAGGCCACGCTCGAGGAACTGCTGGCCTCCCAGGACCTTTACGACAACCACTTCCTCGACAGCCCCGCCTGGACCCGCGACCGCCAGGCGTCCTGACCCCATCAGCTTTGAAGGAGATGTTCTGATGTCAGCAAAGGTGCCATCTCGTACCACTGTCGGTGTTTTTCTCGCTTTCGTCGGCGCCCTGTTCATCGGCTATGTCGGGGTGAGCTATCTGCTGGCCCCTCAATCCATGGCGCCCAACTTCGGCCTGCCGAGCTGGCCGCATGGCGAGGGTGCGGGATTCCTTGCCGTCAAGGGAGTCCGGGATCTGGCGTCCGGCCTGGTGATTCTCGCGGTCCTGATGACTGGTCACCGCCGGGTCCTGGGGTGGGTGATGCTGGCTGCGGCGCTCACCCCGATCGGCGACATGTTCATCGTGCTGCTCTCCGGTGGAGACCCCGCAACCGCCTTCGGCGTGCACGGCGCCACCGCCGCGGCGGTCGTCCTCGCCGGGGGCCTGTTGCTCAGCGGTTCCCGGACCGGGTCACCACGACCCGTCGCTTGACGGGCCGGCCCCACCGGCGTGGCGTTCCCCCGCGTTTGGGGCGGGCTGTGGGGTGGCGTCACGCGACGATCTTGGCGACCAGGCGGACGAGGGTGTCGCGAGCGTTGTCCGCGCCGTTCTGTCCCATGATCATGTGAACGAGCTGCGGCGTGGCGTACCACCATCCGGCCAGGGCGATCACAGCGTGGAGCAGTTCGCTGGGCGCGAAGTCCGCGTTCAGGGCACCCGCCTTCTGGGCGGCGGCGAGCGCTGCCAGCTTGGAGGCGTAGTGGGCGCCGCGCTGCTCCCCCGCCGCGATGGGGCCGGCGGCGCGGTGCAGCCCCTCCCAGTGCAGCAGACGGATGAACTGCGGATGCTCACGGTGGTAGTCGTACACGCGGCCGGCGTACTCCGGCAGGTCGCCGGCCAGGGCGTCGTCCAGCGGCACGGCCTCGGCGAGCTGTTTCAGCGCCCAGGTCAGCACGGCGGCGAACAGTTGCTCCTTGTTGCCGAAGTACTGGTAGATGCGCTCCTTGTTGACGCCTGCGGCGGCGGCCACCCGATCCAGCCGGGCCGCCTCCGGGCCGTGGTCGGCGAACTCCTGCACCGCCGCGTCCAGCAGGAGCTGCCGCGTCCTCTCCGTGTTCCAGGCCATGGCCGAAGCATAGCCGAAAATCCAACTGGACAGTTGGAGTCTGTCATGCCAGTATCCAACCAGTGAGTTGGAAATACACTTCGAAAGGCTTGATCATGACTCCCGCTCCCTCCGTTCACCGTCGCGCCGCGATCACCTGGCTGTCGGTCTATTCGATGATCATGCTGGTCCAGGTGGTGATGGGGCCCGTCCTCGCACCGCTGCCGCTTCCGCTGCGCACCCTCGTCCTCACCGGCATCGTGGTCCCCGCCGTGGTGTACGCCATCGTCCCCGGCCTCCTCCGCGTCCACACCCGCTTTCACCGGCGCCCCCGCTGACGCCGGAAGACCAAGTGTCAGTTTTCGAAGTCGTCTGCATGTGACCTGCTCTTTCGTGGCGCCACCTGTCCATAGGTCCTGGTCACCACATTGAGGACGACCGCGTGATCCGCGCGGACGGCCAGCACCACCCGGCCGCCCTGATCATTGACCAGGGCGTCGATGAACGCCCGTTGTTCGCCCGGGTCCTGGCACAGCGTGAACGTCTCCTCGAACTGGTCGACCACGACCACCTCGCCTGCGCCGGCCTCCGGCAGCGCCGCCCGCGGATGGGCGCCCGGCGTCACCACCCGCACCACGCGCGGCCGCAGCCTCGGCACCAGCCCCGCACGCAGCAGCGAGGACTTGCCAGAGCCTGACGGGCCCACCACCAGGACCAGGCGATGCGCGTCCACCAGCTCGGCCACCCGCTCGACCAAGCCGGTCCGGCCGGAGAAGTACGCCTGATCGGCGGTCTCGAACCTGGCCAGTCCCCGATACGGCGCCCGCGCCACCTCCCGTCCCTGGCGGTGGACTCACGGACGGCGGCGAGAGCCTCCTCCCACCGGGTCCGCCACTGCTGGCTGTCCCCGCCGCACGCCTGCACATAGGCCAGGGCGACCGGCAGGGTCGGCAACCGATCCCCAGCGGCGGCCTGCGCCAGAGTGGCGGCCGAACACGGCACCCTCGCGGCCATCGCGCGAAAGGACGGGCCGCCTGCCTCATGCCGGAGCTTGCGCAGTGCCACGGCGAAGGCGGCTACCGGGCCGTCCGCCGGATCGACCGGTCGTTCACACGATCCCCCATATCCCCGAATACGGGCAAACCAGCACAACGTACCCAGCCAGGTGGAGTTGATCAAGTTTTGTCCAGGCGGCGAATCGGGCTTCCAGACAATTCAGCAGCCACCAAGACTGGCCCCTGCCTGCCGTTATCCGCTCGGCGGGCTGACGTTTCACGACCTGGGCCGACCCAGGCAACAAGCGAGGAGAACTCATGCTGAGAAGGCTCATCCCGGCCGCCGTCGCCGCCGCCTCCCTGGCAGGGCTGGCGTTCGCGTCACCTGCGAGCGCTGACAGCCTTTCCTCTTCCACCCAGTACGGCTGCGCGGCCGGAGACTTCTGCGTGTACTCGACAGAGGTCATCTCCGCGGGAACGAAGATCAGCATCGGCCGGGGCGAAGATTACGGGCCGGTCAGCGTGGCCAGCAGCCCGTACAAGGGCGTCCGATCCTTCTTCAACAACGGCGTGGTCGCCACCTATGACCACGTCCTTGTCTCATACGTCTACTCGAACGGTGCCGCCTTCTCGAAGTGCATTCACCGCGCGGAGGACGGTGACCTCGGGGCGGGACACGAAACGGTCGACTCCCCCGTGACCGTCACCCGGATCCAGTGGAGAAAGGAAAACTGCGCCGCATAGTCCGCATCCGCCGATAATCCAGCGGTCCGGTCCGACGCCACGGAGGCCGTCGGACCGGACTGCCGAGGCCGCGCGACCCGGGACCGCCCCAACCGGGCCTGGGTCGCCGACTGGGCTGTCCGGTAGGGCGCTGGCGGTATGGCGGTGCGCACCCGCCGAGCTCAGCGTTCAGGCGCTCGAACTCGACCAGCGCGGCCACCAGGGACCCCGGCAGACATTCCACCGGCCGCCAAGACCAGCCCCTGCCTGCCGTTACCCGCTCGGCGGGCCGTCCCTTTCCCAACCTGGGCTTGCTCAGGCAACGAACGAGGAGAACTCATGCTGAAAAGGCTCATCCCGGCAGCCGTCGCCGCCCTCTCTCTGGCCGGGTTGGCGTTCGCGTCGCCGGCGAGCGCGGCACCCCTTCCCGATGGCATCTACGACTGCCCACGGGGATCCTTCTGCATGTATACGGAAGATGGGAGGCGGATCATCATCGGCTCGGACGAAGACTGGGGGCCGGTCAGCCCGGCCAACAGCCAGTACAAGAATGTCCGATCCTTCTTCAACAACGGCGTGGTCGCCCCCTATGACCACGTCCTTGTCTCATACGTCTACTCAAGCGGCACCGCCTACGCGAAGTGCATTCACCCCGCCGAGGACGGTGACGTCGGGGCGGGACACGAAACGGTCGACTCCCCCGTGACCGTCACCCGGATCCAGTGGAGAAAGGAAAACTGCGCCGCATAGTCCGCATCCGCCGATAATCCAGCGGAACAGGTCCGGTCCGACGCCACGGAGGCCGCCGGACCGGACTGCCGAGGCCGCGCGACCCGGAACCGACCAACCGGGACCGGATCGCCACCTGGGCCGTCCCGGGGTCGAGGATCCCGCTGCAGCTCATCACGGGTAAACCCCCGCACCACCGGGCGCTACGTGAAGCCATCGCCAAGGTCACCGAGGTCCTGGCGCCGTCCGGTCGGACCCGGCCGGCCGGAGCTGTGGGAGGTCACGGCCGTCACGTCACGGCTCGCGGACAGGCGAAGAAGCCCCAGGCCGCTACCGCTGATTCCGGCACTCAGCCTCCTCGAAGGCCCTTCTACGCCTGGGGGTCGAGGAAGACTCTGCCGATCGGGCGGTCCTCGACGACCCGGCGCTGTGCCTCGGCGGCCTGCTCCAGCGGATAGATCCGGTCGATCGCCGGTCGCAGGGCGCCTGCGGCCAGATGCCCGAGCAGGGTGCCGTAGGCGTCGGCGAGTTCCTGCTGGGCGAACGCGGTGAACAGGAATCCTTCGAGCCGGGCGGTCTTCCAGATCAGGTCGGTGACGTCGATGGCCGCCTTGGTGCCGGCCGTGTATCCGATGCTGACCACGACCCCGCCCTGACGCAACGCACCGAGCGCCTGACCGATGAGGTCGCCGCCGAGACCGTCGAGGACGGCGTCCACGCCGGCGCCGTCGGTCAGCCGGGCGACGCCGGAGGCCAGTGTTTCGGTTTCGAGGTCGATGACGTCGAGGCCGTCGGTCTGCGGGAGCGCCGCGAGACGGTCAGCGCCGCGGGCGGTGGAGATGACCCTGGAGGCGCCGAGGAGCGGGGCCACCTGCGCCGCGGCCGAGGCCACCGCGCCGTAGATGCCGGGCGCCAGCACGACCTGCCCCGGCTGGACGCGGGCGACTGCAGTGAGCGCCAACCAGGCGGTCAGATATCCCGCACCGGCCGCCAGGGCCGCGGCCTCGTCATCGCCGACCTGCTCCGGGATGGGAACGAGGTGGCTGGACGGGACGGCCGCCTCTTCCCGCCACGTGCCGTCGAGTTTCGTCCCGTAGCCCCAGCCGCACAGCAGGACGCGCGTCCCGGGCGCGGGTCCGGAGGCGCCGGGGTCGATCACCCGGCCCACGGCGCCGGCGCCGGGGACCAGCGGCAGCGGTTTGCGCATCGACGGGGGCAGCACACCGTTGCGGACCTTGTCGTCGAGTGGGCTCACCCCGGCACGGGTGATCTGGATCAGCAGCTCGGCGTCGTCCGGCGTCGGTCGCGGCACCTGGTCGATCCGCAGGTTCTCCAGGCCGCCGAACTCGTGGACCCGTACGGCGCGCATCATGCCGGCCGCTGCGCGTTGAGCCAGACGGTGCCCGGGTTGAGGCGGTCCGGGTAGCGCTGGGTCATCTCGTCGAAGAACGCCCGGGGGGTGGGCTTGGCGGCGACCACCTCAAGAGCGGTCCGCAGGTATTCGGCGGTCTCGTCGAGGATGCGTGGATCGTCCGGGCGATCCGGATCCTTGTGCCCGGCCACCACCGCTGCGGGCCGCAGGGCGCGGACCGTCTCGATGGCGTGGAGCCAGGCGTCGATGCCGCCGTCGAACCCGCCGTCGGCGAGGTACTGGTGCACGTTGTTGTACGCGACGTCACCGGCGACGACCAGGCCGAGCACCGGTACGTGCAGCACGGTGGAGTCGTCGCCGTCACTGTGGCCGACCTCGATCGGACGCAGCTCGTGCCCTTCGAGCACGAGTCCCCCGGCCGGCACCGGCTGGGCGGTCACCCGCAGGTCGGGAAGGTGCCCGGGGAACAACGTGTCCCAGAACGACCGGCGCCGCCCGCTGATCGAGGCGTGCATCAGCCGGATCGTGCCCTCGGTGGCGACGACCACCGCTCCCGGAAAACGCTCGGCCAGCAGCGACGCGCCGAACCAGTGATCACCATGACCATGGGTGATGTAGACGTGGGTCAGATTCTTGCCGGAGCGTTCGACCCGGTCGCCGACCTGCCGGGTCTGCTCGACGGTGAAGGGCGGGTCGACCAGGATCGCGTCGCTCGCGCCGTGGATGAGCGTCGTCGAGAGCGGCGACCACTGCTGTGGCGCGCCGGTCGGAAGCGTGCCGCTCGTGGGGATCTGTCCTGATACCCACACTTCATACGATGGCTCCGCGGTTGTGCTCACCTTGGGCATGCTTGCTCCTTGCCGCCAAGCTACTATCAATAGGCAAGAAGCTATCTAAAAGATAGTAATCCTGGAAGGTGAGTCATGTCACATCGCCAGCTGGATCCTGACGACATCCGGCCGTACTGCCCGTACTACGCCGCGGCGATGGACACCCTGAGTCGCCGCTGGGCCGCGACGGTGCTGCGCGCGCTGCTCGGCGGGGCCACGCGGTTCAGCGACATCGCGGCGGCTGTTCCCGGCATGACCGACAAGCTGCTGTCGCAGCGCCTGAAGGATCTGGAGGCCGACGGGCTCGTCGAGCGGGTCGTGCAGGCCACCACTCCGGTACGGGTCGACTACCGACTGACCGAGAAGGGCGCCGCGCTCGGCGCCGTGCTGCTCGACCTCAACCGCTGGGCGCTGGACTGGATCACCCTCCCCACCAACCCTTGAGGGGCGCTCGCCCGGCGGGTGATGCATTCGGGAAGGAGCGCGCCCGGGGCGGCGGAAAGGTGGTCGGATACCTGGGGCTCATCCACCGGGGGGACGAAGATGTTCCACCTGCTGTTCGTCGGCCGTCAGTCGATGCGCTGGCAGATCGTCACCGGCAGTCGTGGCGACCAGGTACGGGTGGCCTCGTCGTAGGCCTGCGCGTAGCCGTTCTTGCCTCCGGCGCAGGGGGCGGCGATGGTCGTCTCCACGTAGACGGCGCCGCCGGGCGTGACCGGGTGGGTGCGGGCGATCACCCACCTGGAGAACTTCGTGACGCCGTTGTTGAACTTGACGGTCACGAAGACGCGGCGGTCGACGGTGAAGTTGCCGCCGGCGACCTTGAGGTGGTCGTTGAAGGTGTAGGTGAACAGGAACGAGCGCGCCCGGGCGAGATCGTGGGCGTGGCTGGGGTTGTTGATGTCGGAAGGCGTGGGCGGCGACGCGTTCGCGGCGACGCTCATGGCCGGGACGGCCAGGGCGATGGCCGCGGCGGTGGCGGTCAGGCCGAGCAGGGTACGCAAGCTGCGGTTCATCGGATCCTCCTCTTGTATGGGGACTTGACCACCATTGAGAAGCAGACCGCCTGCAACGCACTTTCAACGGCCCAACCTGGTTCGGGCACGGCGAACGGCGCGCGCCATGAGCTCCGAACGCGTCCAGCCGTACCTCGCCGTAGGGCTGGACGTGCTGCCGAAACAGCGGCGTCAGCTCATCCCAGACGCATGCGCGGCGCCGACCGTTGATACGCTCTCAGGCGTGATCGAGAAGTTCATCCGTCTTCGCCGTAGCTGAAGCGGTCTGCCCGCCGGTCGTTCGACGACCGGCGCGATCTGAGGCGACCCCGCGGACAGGTGCGGTGGCACAAGCCGCGCACCACATGGGTTCCGCCCGCAGCCGACCGCCGGCCTTGTCCCACGGCTTGTCCTGTCGCGTTCTCACCCGGCAGCCGCACGCCGTTCCCGGCAAACGCTCGCCTACCAGGCCCACCATGACCTCGACGCGTGGGCGACCGAGCCGTCCACGCTGGCCGACGTCACCCTGCGGGACAACGTGGACGCGGTCGTCGACGTGGTCCGGCGCGTGGCGGAGCACGGGCCCGTGGTGCTGGTGGCGGCCAGCCTCGGCGGCCTGACCATCAGCGGTGTGGGCAACGTCATCCCCGACCTGGTGGATCGGCTCGTCCACATCTCCGCCTGGTCGTGCGTGCGGCGCGCCGACCCGATCGAGTACATGCAGGAGCCCGAGTTCACCGGCAACCTGATGGCCCCACTGGCCGCGTTCAACGTCGGCGACCCCGCCCGGCTCGGCGTCGGCCGGGCCAACCACCGCACCGCGGACCCGGAACTGCTCAACGCGCTCAAGGCCGCCACCATGGCGGACGTCAGCGACGAGCAGTTCCGTGCCTTCCTCAACATCCTGCAGCCGGACGAGTCCATCGCGGTGATGACGGCACCTGGGGCACCATCGCCCGCACCTACATCCGCCTGGCCGGCGACCGCTCACTGCCGGTGGCCATGCAGGACAGGCTGATCGCCGAAGCGGACGCCCTGACACCCGGTAACCCGTACGACGTGCACACCCTGGACGCGTCACATGAGGGGTTCGTGTTCAGGGCCGATGAGGTGGCCGCCCTTCTGGACAGGGCCGCGATCTAGCAAAGGGCCGGGGACGGCCGCCGGCCATCCCCGTTCCGTCCCTTCGGTCAGGCCGGTCCGTACGGCGCACGCCGGGACGAACCTGGCCTGCTGCGGGGCGATCCTGGTGGCGAGGCTGTCCCCCCGATGAACGGGACCTCCTGCCCGTGCGAACGAGACGGTTGGCTGGAAAGCACTCGGGCAGGGGCCGTGGCAACGGAAGGCCCTGCGGATGCCCTGGCTTCTCCGAGGACGGAGCCGGTCGGGCCCAGGTCCGGAAACAGGAGCAGTGGGACCGCCCGGTGCTCGACGCGCTCCTGGCCCGGTTTCAACGACTTCCGAAGGAAATTCATATACGTGGCGTAGTCCTGCATGCCCCCGGTGACGTCCGTGTCGACGAGCGGACGGACCCGGCGATCGTCCAACCCACCGACGCGATCATCCGCGTGACCGCGGCGTGCGTGTGCGGCTCGGACCTGTGGCCCTACCGCGGGATCCGGAAGCTCGACGGGCCGGCTCCGATGGGCCACGAATACGTCGGCGTCGTCGAGGAGGTCGGCAGCGAGGTCACCACGATCAAGCCGGGCCAGTTCGTGGTCGGCTCGTTCTGCGCCTCCGACAACACCTGCGAGATCTGCCGCTCGGGCTACCAGAGCGCCTGCGTCCACCGCGTCCTCATGGGCGCGATCGGCACCCAGGCCGAGTACGCCGTCGCCGCAGAGGCCGGACCTGGCAGGACCGTCGCGGTCGTCGGCGACGGGGCCGTCGGCCTGTGCGCGGTGCCGGCCGCCAGGCAGCTCGGCACGGAACGTGTCATCGCGATGAGCCGCCACGAGCCGCGCCAGAACCTGGCCCTGCGGTTCGGCGCCACCGACATCGTCACCGAACGCGGCGACGAGGGCGTGGCCCGGATCAAGGAGCTCACCGGCGGGCTCGGCGCGCACAGCGTCGTCGAAGCCGTCGGCACCCAGGAGTCGATGACGCAGGCCATCGGTGCCACGCGGCCCGGTGGACACGTGGGCTTCGTCGGCGTCTCCCACGACCTCGCCCTCCCCCTCGACCAGGCCGCCGAGGCCTACCGCGCCATGGACGAACGCCGCGCCAGAGCCCACGCGCCGACCCGGTCGACAGCTAGATCCAGCCGCGCTCCCGGGCCTCCAGGCCGGCCTGGAAGCGGGTCACGGCGTTCAGGTCGCGCATGACGGCGTGGATGCGGCGCTGTACGGTACGCAGCCCCAGCCCCAGTGCCCGCGCGATGGCCTCGTCCGTCAGGCCGCCCGCGAGCAGCCCGAGCAGTTCCCTGGTCAGCTCGTCGAGCTCATCGGTGTGCGCGGCGGGTCGGGGGGCGGCGCGTAAGGGCAACGCCCGCTGCCACTCCCGTTCGAACAACGCGATCAGCGCGTCGAGCAGGGCCGACTGGTGCAGGATGAACGCCGCGTCGATGGAGTTGGACCTGTTGCGGATGGGGATCAGCGCGAGCGCGTCGTCGGCGATCCAGATCTTGGCCGCCGCCTCGGCCACCACGCGGGCCTTCTCCCCGTGGGCGATGGACTCCTGGATGAGGCGTAACTTGCCGGGGACCTCCAGGGCCTCCCGGTCGTACACGGTGCGGTAGTCGATGCCCGACTTGAGCATGTGCCGCTCGCGCGCGACGTTGTCGCCGTGACCGCGCATGGCGTACGGGGGCTTGTCGATGTTGCGGAACATGACCTGGGCGCTGTCCTGCAGCGCGTACGCCCTGTTGACGATGTTGTCGGTCCCCGTGATGACCTCCACCTGCTCGGCCGGATGCGTCGCGTAGCGGGAGGCCAGGTTGAACGCGCTGGTCAGCTCACTGATGGCCGTACGTACCTGGTGAAGCTCCTCCTCGTGACGGGCGAGCAGCGGCCTGATGGCGATGTCGGGAGCGACGGCGACATAACGGGCGCGGCGGCCCGGCAGCCTGCTGGCGAGGCCGCGCCGCGCGAAGGCCGCCAGCGTACGGCCCGCGAGCAGCGGCGAGATCCCGCACTGGGTGGCGAGCTCGTCGGCGGACGATCGCGGGTTCTCGACGAGCGTCGCGTACAGACGGCTCTCGGCCGGTGAGAGGCCGATCGCTTCGAGCATCGACGGCTTCCCCTTCTCCCGGCGAAGAGGCGGCGGGTTACCGCCACCTGGCGGGTTTTGGCCCGTTCTGCGCTCTTGTGTCCTGACTGAATCCCAGATTAGGTCAGCGAGGAAACGATCTCCATCGCGTATGGGCGACGATGGACGATCTTTCAGTCTGGAGAGAGTTGTGCGCATGCTGTCCACCCCTCGGCGCCGCAGACTCGTGGCCTTACTCGCAGCCGCACTCGCCGTGCCGCTCGTCGCGGTGCCGGAAGCGGCCACCGCGACGACCGCGCCACCCCCGGCCGCCAAGACGGACGCGCGGGTGACCGGCACGCCACCGGTCAAGATCACGCTGATCACCGGGGACACCGTCACCTACACCAAGGACGGCAAGGGCCGCGCGTCGGCCACCCTGGAGCCCGGCGACGGCCGGGAGGCGCGGACGTTCCAGGCCCAGCAGGACGATCACGGCTACTACGTGATCCCCGCTGACGCCGGGCCTTACGTCACCAAGGGAATCCTTGACAAGGAACTGTTCAACATCGACTACCTGGCGGCCAACGGGTACGGGGACGCCAAGTCCGCACAGATCCCCCTCATCGTCCAGTACCCGCCGCAGACCAAGGCCGGCGACCTGGCGGGCAAGGCCAGGTCGCTGAAGGGCTGCGCGGAGCCGATGGTGCTGGACAGCATCGACGGCGCCGCGATCAAGGTGGACAAGAAGCAGGCCACCACGTTCTGGCAGTCCCTCGGACGGGACCAGGGCCTCGGCAGCGCCAGGTCCGCGGCGGGCGGCCTGCGCAAGGTGTGGCTCGACGGCAAGGTCAAGGCGTTCGACGACGTCAGCAACACGCAGATAGGCGCACCCGCCGCCTGGGCGGCCGGCTACGACGGCACGGGCGCGAAGGTGGGCATCATCGACACCGGGATCGACACCGCGCATCCCGACCTGCAGGGCATGATCGCCGCGGCGCGCAACTTCGTCCCCGAAGGCAGCCCGGGCGGCGGCAACCCTGACGAGGTCACCGACCGGTTCGGCCACGGCACCCACGTGGCCTCCATCGTCGCGGGCAGCGGCGCCGCCTCGAACGGCAAGTACAAGGGCGTCGCCCCCGGCGCCAAGCTGGTCATCGCCAAGGCACTGAGCGACAACGGGAGCGGCAACGACTCCGAGATCATCGCGGCGATGCAGTGGCAGGCGGCCGGCGAGCACGTCCGGGTGGTCAACATGAGTCTGGGCAGCTCGAACCCGACCGACGGCACCGACCCGCTGAGCCAGGCGGCCAACGGGCTCACCGCCCAGTACGGCACGCTGTTCGTGGTCGCGGCGGGCAACTCGGGCCCCGGCCGGTACACCGTCGGCGCTCCCGGCGCGGCGACCTCGGCGCTCACCGTCGGCGCGGTGGACCGGGCCGACAAGGTCGCCTCGTTCTCCAGCCGCGGTCCCCGCCTGAGCGACGACTTCGCGATCAAGCCGGAGATCACCGCACCCGGCGTGAACATCATCGCGGCGCGCGCGGCGGGCACCTCGCTGGGCTCGGGCAGCAGCATCCCGGGCGGCGGCCCGATCGACGACAACTACACCGCGGCGTCCGGCACCTCGATGGCCGCGCCGCACGTCGCGGCCGCCGCCGCCATCCTCGCCGCGCAGCACCCCGACTGGACGTCCGAGCAGCTCAAGACCGCTCTGACGGCCACCGCGAAGCCGGGCGACGACCCGCTCTACGACCAGGGCTCCGGGCGGCTGGACATCGGGCAGGCCGTCACCCAGCAGGTCTTCGACGACCTGGCGACGGTCTACGCCGGTTTCAGCGACCCGTACACCGGCCAGACGCTGACCAGGAAGGTGACCTTCCGCAACACCGGCAAGGAACCGGTCACGCTGAACCTGTCCATGACGCTGAAGCACGGCGACGCCCAGCCGCCCTCCGGGATGGCCACGCTCAGCCCGTCGTCGCTGACCGTCCCCGCGGGCGGGTCCGCGAGCGCGGACCTCGCCATCGAGCCCACGCTCGGCGACCCGGGCTGGTACGAGGGGCGCCTGACGGCCACGGCGGGCACGACCCGCCTGACGGCGCCGATCGCGTTCCGCAAGGGCGCCAGGACGGACACCGTGCGCGTCAGGTTCGTCGGCCGGCCGGAGTGGACGGTGCTCCAGAACGTGCTGTCCGCCGTGCGCGTCAGCGACACCGACCCGCTCCTCGAAGGGGAGCCGATGACCACGGACGTTCTGGACTGGCGGACCACCGACACGCCGGGCACGCTGGAGACCGAGCTCAAACTCGCTCACGGCGGCGTCTACTCCCTCAGCGCCACGCCTTCGTGGTTCACCAAGCCGGACCGGCAGATGCAGTACTCCGTGCTGCTCGCTCCCGAGATCAAGCTCGACGGCGACACCACGGTGACCCTCGACGCGACCGACGTCGAGCCCATCCAGGTGAACACGCCGCGCCCGTCAGAGCCGGTGTTCACGAACGTGATGGCCGCCCGCACGACCGCCTCGGGGCAGATGTACGCGAGCGCTTCGCTGCTGAGCTACCAGGTGCTCAACAGGGGCAAGTACTGGGTCACGCGGGTGCGGAAGGCGCCCACGGTGGGCACGTCCACGGTGCTCTTCGACCAGATCCGCCGCGCTCCCGAGGTCGAGCTGGCCGTGCCGGGGCTCCGGCTCAACCCCCACTACATCAGCGAGCACGACGCGCTGGTGCCGAAGTTCGCCGCCGACCGGCGGCTGAGCCTGACCACGGGCGACGACATGCGCGGCGGCGCGGACGCGCGCGGCAAACTCGTCTTCCTCCCGGCCAGGGACGCGCTCGACCCCTTCCTGGCCGACCTGGACCTGGCCATCAAGGCGGGGGCCGCGGGCGTGGTCACCAGCGACCGGTTCGCCTGGATCCTCCATGACCCCGCCTACGCGGCGCAGAACAGGATCCCGCTGTTGTGGATCGACAGCGGCGAGGCCGACCAACTCGGCAAGGCCCTGGCTCGCAAGCCGTACCCGAGCGCAGGCCTGCACGTCACGCCCACCACCCCGTTCGAGTACAAACTGGCCTATTACATGAAGGGGACCACAGCGGGCCGCCTGAACTTCGCCCCGAAGGCCCGCGACCTCACCGAGGTCGCGACCACCTACCACGCGCAGTTCCCGCCGCCGGCGGGCACGTGGGGGCCGGACGCGAACTTCATCGAGGCCGACCACACCTACTCCCCCGAGCAGCGCTTCAGCATCCGCGGCTCGCACAGTTTCACCGGGCCCACGACCAGGACCGAGTACTACAACGCGGCCGGCCGGGACGTGCTGTGGGGGCGTGACTACGCCTTCTTCGACCTCACCACCTCGGGCGAGGCTCGCGTCGCCAGCTCCCTGCGCGGCTTCGCCGGCGCCGCCAAGGAACGGGAGGACTGGAACGAATCCATCGTCCCCTCCCAGTTCACCACCGGCCCCGACCTGCCGGACTGGGTCACCTCGGCCGTCTACTGCGACGGTTGCCGCCAGGGCGACCGGCTGCGGCTGCGCGCGCTCACCTCGCTCGGATACGGCTACTACTCCGACGCCTCCAACCCGGGCCACATGTACCAGGGCGCTCCGGGGACCGAGGAGATCCACCTCTTCAGCGGCACCACCGAGGTCAAGCCGCAGTACGACGACATGGGCCTGCCCTACTACACCGTCCCCGCCGGGTCGGGCGCGTACCGGCTCACGGACTCGTGGAAGGACGGGTTCGCCGGCAAGCACTCCGGCACCGGCGTCGAGACCACCTGGACGTTCCGGTCCGCCCGTCCGACGGGCGACAGCGCCCCGCAGCCCTGCCTGGACACGGTGCTGTGGGGTGACAAGCAGCCCTGCGCCCAGGCGCCGCTGATCCACCTCGCGTACGGGCTCGGGCTGCCGGAGAACGACACCGTCCAGGCGGGCAAGCCGTTCACCTTCACCGTCAAGCCGCAAGGCGGCAGGTCGCCGTCGCTGCGAGGAGTCTGGATCTCCGCCGACAAGGGCGCGCACTGGACGGCTGCCACGGCGGTGGCCGGCGAGAAGGTGCTCGTGCAGAACCCCGGCGGGCCGGGCAGCATCTCGATCAAGGTCGAGGCGAAGGACAAGGACGGCAACTCCGTCCAGCAGGTCCTCGCCGACGCCTACTCCGTGAAGTAACCGCCGTAGCGGGGGCAGAAACATTCTGCCCCCGCTACCGCCCGGAGGCGCTCAGGGTACGGCGACGGCCATGGACGCCGTTGACGGTGTGCGTATCAGGTGACGGATGCTCAGCGACGGCTGGGCCCGCCGGTCAGTCGTTGCCTTCGATGATGCGGAAGTCGCGCTCGACGCCGTCGGGGAAGGCCACCAGCGCCTTTTGGTATGCCTCGCTCTCGTATGCCGCGACGGCCTGTTCAAAGCTGTCGAACTCGATCAGAACGACGCGCTGCGTGATTCCGGCCTCGTGGGCGACGACTCGACCGCCAAGGGACGGGAGGAGGGCCAGGTTGCGCCCGCCCCCGGCCTGGACAGCGGGACCGGCCAGCTTGTCGTAGGCAGCCAGCCGCTCAAGGTCGGAAATGACGGGGTAGACACTGACCCAGTAGCCCTTGGCCATGGAAGCCTCCTATGTTCGGCCGGACACGTCCGACTGCGAATTGACACTCAGATCGATCGATCCCGGCGACGGGTAATGCGGTCGGCTGAATCGTCATATGCGCAGGTTAGGGCTCGACAGGCGATCGAGGGAAAGACCGGTTCGGGCTAGACTCAGAACGGATCGTTATCAATCGGCAGGGAGGGCGCGTGGCGCCGGATACGGTGAGCCTGCGGTACTTCCTGGTGCTGGCGCAGGAGTTGAACTTCACCCGCGCGGCCGCACGCATCGGCATCGCACAGCCCGCACTCAGCGCCCGGATGCGCCGATTGGAGGCGGAGCTCGGTACGGCCCTGCTGGTCCGCAACACCCGTACCGTCGTCTTGACCAGGGCCGGTGCGGCTTTGGCGGAGTCCGCGCCACCCGCGCTGGCGGCGCTGGACCGGGCATGGGACACCGCCCGGAGCGCGGCGGCCGGTGAACTGGGCACGCTGCGCATCGGATACAGCCTCAGCACCGGGGCCGAGACGGCACCGGCCCTGGTGGACAGGCTGATGCGCGGCAGCAGCGGACTGGAGGTCGGCGCGGTCCCGATGGCGACACCGGAGATCTCCCCCGCGGTCGCCGACGGCCGCATCGATGCCGGGATCACCCGCGGTGAACAGCCGGGCCATGGCGTGCGCCGGTTCCTGCTGCGGCGTCAGCGCGTCGGGGTCCAGCTGGCGCAGCACCATCCGCTGGCCGAACGCCCGGAGATCGAGATCGCCGACGCGGCCGCGTATCCGCTGCGACTCCCGGACCGTGCGGCCAACCCCGTGATCCACGATCAGCTGTCCGCACTGTTCCGAGACGCCCGGCCACACCCCCGATTCCACACTCCCGCAGTCTCTTTCGACATGTCTCAGCACGACCTGCGCGACGGGGTCACCCTCGCCCCGGCCGGAGAAGCCGCGGTCATGACACAACCGGCCGGTCTCACCTGGCGACCGCTGCGGGGCGCGCCCAGCCTGACGATCCACCTGGTCCTCCCACGCGAGCCGTCGCCGCTGCACCGCCGCATCCGTGCCGTCGCCAAAACCCTGGCGCACGAGCTGCACTGGCTGCCGGACTGACGCGCAAGAGATCAAGCGAGAGACGGACGCCTGCGCCGGCGAGGCCGAAGACCTTGCGCCCGGCGGACTTCGCGGTGATGACCACGACGGCGGTCTTGCCGTCACCGGCCGCTCCCGGTCTCCAGGTCGAGGTCCTCGACGTTCAGCGCCAAGATCTCGGCCGCTCTGACCGCCGTTTCATAGAGCATCCGCCACAGCGCCCGCTCACGTAGGGGGATGTCGCGGCGCGAGAGCAGCCGGTGGATGGTGGTCTTGGCCACGGCGCGGGTCTCGTCGGCGGTCTCCTTGCGGCGTTCGGCGTCGGCCGGGACCGACGGTGCGGCCCAGTGCTTCTTGGTCTGGCACCAGGACTGCCAGGAGGCGACGGCGGCGCGGTTGCGGTTCCAGGTCGCTGGCGCGCTCGCTCCCCACAGCTCGGCGAGTGCGGTGCCGATCTCGGCGTCGGCCACCTCCGCCAGCGGCCGGTCGCGGCCCAGCCGGTCGATGACGCGGTCGATGGCCGAGGAACAGGCGCGGTTAGTGTTGGGGTTCGCCGTCCGCTGCGTGGCCAGGAAGGTGGCGGCGGCCGCGGCGAGGGTGACGTGCCCGCCGCGCAGCGCGGAGACTTTCGGGGCGGGGCTCATGCCGGCCGCCCCGTAACGTTGGCGATGTACCGGATAACGTGCCGGAGTCGCGCACCGCCCCGGCGAGACGTTCGCCAGGTCGTCGCGCCGCCATGATCGCTCATGAACGTGATAAAGATCGTTATCGCGTACATCTAGGTGATCACGCTCTTACCTCGACGGCCCCTTATACCGCGCCGCTCTGTGGGCCTGGGCCTGCCGCGAACTCATCGGCGTCCGAGACCGGCGAATTGGCTCTCGCCTCCGGCATACGGTCGGCTACGTGCGGGAGCGTCTGGGACGGCCACCCCTCACCGGCGCCCTGATCAAACTCGACAGATCAGCTGGCGGGTCAGTCATACGGACACTTCTCACTGAGCAGTACGAAGCCCACATCGGACCTGCGCACCCGTGAAGGCACTGCCGTTGAGTGCCCGGTGCTCGCCGGGCCTTGAGGCGAGAGATCCACCTGCACCGGCTTTTGATGTCGTACGTCGCCAGCGGTGTCATCGCTCCGGTTGTCGCCGAACCTTCTGCGGTGTTTGGATGGGATCATGGCCCTCGATGAGCTGCGCGATCTCCTCAATCGCCATGCTCGACCCGATCTCAGGACTCCCATCGAGGATGTCCTGATCTTCAAGGCCGAACAGCCTCGACCGCCAACACCGACGACCTATGGCAAGGTAATGGCGGTCGTCGCCCAGGGCACGAAACGTTTCGCGCTGGGCGACCATCTGTACGAGTACCGAGAGGGTCAATATCTCGTCGCCTCGGTCGACCTGCCGGTGACCGCGCATTTCGTGAAGGCCAGTCCTGACCTGCCGGGGCTCGGCGTCGGGTTGACCCTGCACCCGACGGCCATCGCCGAGGTGTTGCTGCAGGTCAGTCCAGGCGACCTGCCGGACCTCGGCGACGACGCGCCGTTCGGCCTGGCGGTCAGCGACGCCTCCGCCGAACTCCTCGACGCCGTTGTCCGCCTGCTGCGTCTGCTGGACCGGCCCAGCGACATCACCGTCCTCGCGCCGCTCGTCAAACGGGAGATCCTCTGGCGGTTGATCACCAGTGATCAGGGCGGGATCGTGCGCCAGTTCGGGCTTCCCGACAGCAGGCTCAGCCACATGGCCCGCGCCGTCCAGTGGATCCGTGACCACTACGCGCAGCCTTTCCGCGTCGAGGAGGTGGCCAAACTGGCGGGAATGAGCGTCTCGGCCTTCCACCGCAACTTCCATGCCGCCACCGCGATGAGCCCGATCCAGTTCCAGAAGCAGATCCGCCTCCAGCAGGCGAGGCTCCAGCTCGCCGCGGCCCCCGGTGACATCGCCGCCGTCAGCCGCCGCGTGGGGTACGACAGTCCGTCACAGTTCAGCCGTGAGTATCGTCGCCAGTTCGGCGTCCCGCCCAGTTGGGATGCCATGCGCCTCACTCCAGCACGCGATCGAGACGGATCGGCAGGGACCGTTGTCTGACCCCGGTGGCGTGCCAGACAGCGTTCACGATCGCCGCTGCCGTACCGACATTGCCGATCTCGCCCGCGCCCTTCATGCCCCCGGGGATGCCCGGTTCGTGGCCAGGCACGAAATCGGCTTCGATGTCGGGCACGTCGGCGTGTGCAGCGATGTGATAGCCGGCGAAGTCGGCGTTGACATGCCGACCGGTGACCGGATCGCGCATGCCCTCCTCGTGCAGGGCCATGGAGAGCCCGCCGATCATCCCGCCGATGACCTGGCTGCGGGCCAGGAGCGGGTTGACCACCCGGCCCACGGCGAACATCCCGAGCAACCGGCGCACCCGCACCTCGCCCGTTGCCGGGTCGGCGGTCACTTCGGCGAAGACGGCGCTGTAGGCATGGCGTTCGCGATCTGCGAGACCGCCGAGCGACTGGGTCGTGTCGATCGTGACCGTCCCGCGCCACTCCTGGCCGCGAAGCTTCTCCGCGGCCTCGGTGATCGCCCAGGCCCAGGACGTGGTGCCCCGAGAGCCGCCGGCGCTCCAGGCGGGCCCGAGGTCGCTGTCGGAGATCCTGAGCCGGATCCGCTCCGTGGCGACCTCCAGCGCGTCGGCGGCGATCGCGGTGAGCGCCGTGCGAGCGCCGGTGCCGAGGTCGGTGGCGCCGATGGCTACCGTGAATGTAGCGTCCGCCTCGGCGGTGATGGTCGCCGATGAAGGAAAGGCCCCGGCGCTGAACGAGGTGGCGGCCAGGCCGGTGCCGACCAGCACGGATCCCTCCCGCCGTAACCGCGGCCGATGATCACGCGTGCCCCAGCCGAATCTACGGGCGCCCTCGCGCAGGCACTCGACCAGGTTGCGGCTGCTGAACGGCAGGCCGGACACCGGACCGGTCGCCGGCTCGTTGCGCAGCCTGAGTTCGAGCGGATCGATGCCCAGCCGTTCCGCCAGTTCGTCCATGGCGGATTCGAGGGCGAACGATCCGGGCGCGGCGCCCGGTCCTCGCATCGAGTACGGCGGCAGGATGTCGAGCGGGACCGCGGTGAGCCGGGTACGGATCGCGCGCGCCGCATAGAGCGTCTTGGTCAGCTCCGTACAGCCCTCGATGTACTCGACCAGCGGCGAGATCTCGAAAGCCGACTCATGCCAGATCGCGCGCAGGCGGCCGTCGGCGTCGGCGCCGATCCGGATCCGCTGGTCGGTCGCCGGCCGCATCGCGGTGGTGAGGAACACCTGGGTGCGCGTGAGCGTGACCCGCACGGGCCGCCCGAATCGCTGCGCGCCCATCGCGGCCAGGATCAACTGCGGCCCGCATAAGCCCTTTGACCCGAACCCGCCGCCGACGTGCTCGGTGCGGATTCGCACCTTCTCCAGGCTCAGGGAGAAGAGCGTGGCCAGGGTGGCGGCAATGACGAACGGTCCCTGGTTGGAGTCGATGGCCTCCAGCCGCTCGCCATCCCACCACGCGGTCGCCGAGTGCGGCTCCATGGCGCTGTGATGTTCCTCGGGCGTGCGGTAACGCTCCTCGACCACCACCGAGGACGCGGCCAGTTCCGCCTCCACGTCAGCGACGTCCACGGGCCCGTCGAAGATCGTCGACGCCGGGCGGCCCGCCGGATGATCGGCGGTGAAGCCCGTGTCGTGCGGCTCCTCGTCATAGGTCACCGGCAGAGCGTGAGCCGCCGCTTGAGCCTGCTCGAAGGTCTCGGCCACGACGAGCGCGACAGGCCGCCCTGCGAAGGGGATCACCTCGTCCTGCAGCAGTTGCAACTGGCCGTCCGGGCCGAAGAATCCCCCGGCCTTCGGGTTGAGGCGGGGCGCGTTGCGATGGTGGATCACGCCCAGCACGCCGGGCAGGTCGCAGACCGCGCCGACGTCGATCTCCCGGATGCGGCCACGAGACACGGTCGCCAGAACGACCGCTCCGAAGGCCAGGCCCTCGATCGGGATGTCGGCCGCGTAGCGGGCGGCCCCTGTGACTTTGGCCGGGCCCTCGATCCTTGGCTGCGCGACCCCTACTGCCTTCATGGCTGGAGCTCCTTCAGCACGATCTCGATCAGGTTGCGCGCCAACGGCACCTTGTAGCCGTTGCCGGACAACGGTTCGGCAGCCGACAACTCCGCCTCGGCGGCGGCGCGGAAGCAGCCTGGATGGTCCACGAGAAAGGCTTCCGCCGTACGGCAACGCCAGGGTCGTGACGCGACACCGCCGAGCGCGATCCGCACCGAACCCTCCAGATCAAGGCCCGCCGCGATGGAAACGGTGGCGAAGGCGTACGACGCGCGTTCGCGGACCTTCCGGTAGCGCGAGCGCGGCGAGGCCGCGCGCTCCGGGAGGATGACCGCGGTGATCAGTCCCCCCGGCGGCAGCGCGGTCTCCAGATGCGGGGTGTCCCCGACCGGCAGGTAGAACTCCGCCAGGGGGATCTCGCCGGGACCGTTGAGGGTCTCGTAGCGCACAACCGCGTCGAAGGCGGCCATCGCCACCGCCATGTCGGAGGCGTGGGTGGCCACGCAGCTCGGCGTCCAGCCGAGGATGGCATGGTTGTGATGCACTCCGGCGATCGCGGGACATCCAGAGCCTGGGACCCGTTTGTTGCACTTCTGCGTGGCGAAGTAGGCGCACCGGGTCCGTTGCAGCAGGTTGCCGCCCACCGTGGCCATGTTGCGGAGCTGGCCCGACGCGCCGGCCAACACGGCCTGGCTCAGGGCCGGGTAGCGCCGCCGTACCTCGAGATGGGCTGCGAGGTCGCTGTTGGTCGTCATGGCGCCGATGACCAGTCCGCCGTCCGCCGCCTCGCTGATGCCGTCGAGCGGCAGTCGCCTTACATCGATCAACCTCGTGGGAGCTTCCGCCCCTTCCTTCATCAGATCGACGAGGTTGGTGCCGCCGGCCAGGTACCGGGCTCCGCCGCTACACGCTGCCAGCGCGTCACGGACGTCTGTCGCGCGCTGGTAGGCGAATTCCTTCATCGCCCCGCCTCCGTTTCCAGCACCGCGCGCACGATCGACGGGTAGGCGCCGCAGCGGCACAGGTTGCCGCTCATCCGCTCACGCACTTCGGCCGCGTCCAGTACCGGTGCCGGGCCGTCCGGTGTTACGTCGGTGGTGACCGCGCTGGGCCAACCCGCCGCGTGCTCGGCCAACATGCCGATGGCCGAGCAGAGTTGCCCGGAGGTGCAGTATCCGCATTGGAAGCCGTCGAACCGGATGAAGGCCCGCTGAAGCGGCAGCAGCTCGCCGTCACCCGTCAGGCCCTCGACGGTCGTGACATCGGCACCCTCGGCGGCCACTGCCAGCGTCAGGCAGGACACGATGCGCCTGCCGTCGAGCAGCACGGTGCAGGCGCCGCACTGGCCGTGGTCGCAGCCCTTCTTGGGGCCGGTGTGGCCGATGTCCTCGCGCAACGCGTCCAGCAACGTCGTTCGATTGTCGACGTCCAGCCTGTGCGCCATGCCATTGACGTGCAGGGAGATCTCGCTGTGGTGGTGGTTTGTCACTGTCCTTCCTTTCTTAGGTCTACGGAAGCAGCCCCGCACCGTTCGGACGATCCCCAAAGCTCGCGCGTCCTTGTCCGTTCCTGCTCTCGGTGACGATCAAAGCGACCAGGATGACCACCACGCCGGCCAGCCCGGCGAGCGGCGGCAGATCCATGGCGACCGCCGCCACCGCAAGGAGGACGCAGGCCACCACCAGGTAGCGCCAGGCCAATGCGCGGCGCATGCGGAGCCTGAACAGCAGATGTCCGACGAGGCAGAGCGCTGCGCCGCCGTAGAGCGCGAGCGCGGAGAACACTCCCAAGGATTCGCCGTCGCCGGTGTGGGCGACCACGGCCTCGATGCCCAGCGCCGTGAGCAGGATCCCGGCGATGATCGGGAAGTGCAGGTAGGTGTAGGCCTCGACAGCCAGGATGACCTGCCCCTCCCCACCCAGCCTGCTGAGCCGCTGCCCAGCCGCGTGGGCGGCGACGTCGAAGTACAACCACCACAGACACACCGTGACGCCGATGCCCAGGATGGCCGCGAGCAGCAGCGGCACGGTCGCGGGCTGCCCAGCGGCACCGACCCCGACGGCGATGACCGACTCGCCGATGGCCAGGATGATGAACAGACCATGCCGCTCGGTCAGGTGTGCCGGGCTGTGCAGCCGCCAGTGTCCGCGCCTGGCTGTGAGATAGATCCCAGCCCAGTCCACCAACAGGGCGACGGAGAACAGGAGCACCTGCGTCCAGCCGCCCAGTAGGGTCCCGGATATCAGCAGGGCCGCGCTCGCCAGCAGCGGCAGCCAGGTGATGGCGATCTGGCGTCGCAGACCGGGATCACCCTGGGCGGCCACGTCGTAGACCGCGAGGTGCACCGCTCGGACCAGCAGGTAGGCGCCCACCCAGACGAGGGCGCCCAGCCCGCCGTCCCACGCCTCCGGGATGGTCAGGCCGACCACGAACATCGCCGCCATCGCGACGACCATTCCGCCCCGCAGCAGACCCACGTCGGCCCGCGAGTGATTACCCAGCCAGGTGTAGCCGGACCACGTGCCCCACAGCAGGGCCAGCATCAGCAGTCCCCGGTACACGCCGCCGGCGTCGTGCTCGCCCGCCATGAAGCCGGTCAGCTGGGTTATCGCGAAGACATAGACCAGGTCGAAGAAGAGCTCGAAAGGCGTCGCCCGATGATCCTCTCCAGTCGGGCGAACGGCCTTGCCCTTGCGCAGCATGGCCGCTCCTAGACCAGGGCCGGGACGCGGGGTCTGCGGCAGAAATAGACGAACGCGGGTGGCAGGTTGGCCCACACCATCCGGCTGACCACGACCTCCTCGAATCGCCCGCCCAGAGCCCGCCGTAGCCGCCGGGCCGGCGGCGCCCAGCGTGTGTGCGCATACGCGAAGGTGGTGAACACGCCGTGCCGGCCCAAGACGCCGGTGAGGGCATCGAGCAGGTCGTGCTGCAGGATCGGGTCGAACGCCACCCAGGGCAGCCCGCTCACGATCACGTCCGCACAGTGGTGACCGCGCTCCGCGAGCACTTCGCGGAGATCCCGGGCGTCGGCCACAGCGACGTCGACCTGCGGGTATCGGGTGGCGAGACGCTGCGCGAACCGCTCATTGACCTCTACGGCCAGGTGGTGGCCACGTCCGTCGAGCCGACGCTGGATCGCCGCCGTGAAGGCACCCGTGCCGGGACCGAGCTCAACAACCAGCGGGTCACCCTCTCGTGGTACAGGCGCTGCGATCAGGTCGGCCAACGGCTCGCCACTCGGCGCGATGGCGCCGACGGTGAAGGGAGAGCGGACGAATTCATGGAGGAACGCGACGCGGTCGTGGACCTTCATCGCGCAACTCCCTCCGACAACCCCAAGGTGCGGACAAGCCACTCATTTCGCGTACGGCGAGCCGACATCGAGACATGCGCCTGCGGATAGAGCGCGTCGAAGCCGTGGAATCCGCCGGCCCAGATGTGCAGCTCAGCCTGGCCGCCGACAGCCCAGATCCCGCTCGCGTAGGCGACGTCCTCGTCGCGGAACACCTCAGCCGTCCCGGCGTCGATGTAGGTGGCCGGCAGGCCGGACAAGTCGTCGGCGATCGCGGGTGACAGGTAGCCGGATACCTCCCCGCCACCGATGACCGATCGCCAGCCGAACTCGTTCATCTCGCGGGTCCAGACTCCGGGCTCGCCTGAGTACTGGCGGCTGGAGACGGTGACGTTGCGGTGATCGAGCATGGGACAGATCAGCACCTGCGCGGCGATCGAGGGCGCGCGACGGTCACGTGCCATCAGAGTGAGCCCGGCGGCCAGGCCACCGCCTGCGCTGGCTCCCGCGACGATGACGCGGTCCGGGTCGATGCCCAGCTCGCCGGCATGCTCGACGACCCAGAGCAGGCCCTGATAGCAGTCCTCGACCGGGATCGTGCCGGTGGCCTCGGGAGCCAGCCGGTACTCCACTGAGACGACGACGGCGCCGAACAGGCTGAGCCAGTCCAGGGGGATGTCGATTTGCGAGAAGCGATCTCCCATGACCATGCCGCCGCCGTGGACCCAGTAGACACACGGGGCGGGGGCAGGCCCGATCCGGGCAGGAGTGAAGATTGACAACGGGACGGGAGCGGCGAGCTCGCGGTGGTGGGCCGCGCGGCCTTCGAGGAGCTCCTCGACCGACACCGAGGGCAGCAGGCGCAACTGGGCGAGCACCTCGGAGTCGAGGCCGGACATGAGTGGCAGGTCAGCGAGGAGCGTGCGCAGCTCGGGGTCGAGGTCGGGACGGGCCATGGTGGTCTCCTTCTTCACAGGACGGCCTTGCCGCCGACGGGAACCTCATCGGTGTACTGCGACTCCCCGGCCAGCAGCGGCCGCAGCGCAGCCACGAAAGCCTGGGCCTGCTCGGTCGCGAAGAACCTGGCATGGGCCTCCTGGCTGGCCCAGCCCTCGGTGACGTAGACGGTGTCCGGGTCGCCGGCCGAGCGGCCGACCAGGAAGACGAGGCAGTCGTCGTCCGGCAGGGACGGCGCGTCGAGCAGGGCCGCGATCAGGTCATCGCCCTTGCCGGGCTGCGCGGTCATGGAGGCGTGGAAGCCGTGGCTGATGGTCATGGGCCCACTTTCGGCGCCGCCCCGCCGTACGACATCAGTCATTCGACTCACGGGATGGCGACCGTGACCTAATCACTCAGGCAGTTAGGTCGTTTGACAGATGCCTGGTCCGGGCGCGTGCCCGACCATCGACAGGTGACGAGTCCTCCAGAGCCACCAGCCGTCCTACGCGCACGCGAGGTCCGTGATCGGGCATTGTTCGACCTGACCGACGGCCCGGTCACACCGTCGAACCGCGCCGAGCTGACAGCGGTTGCGCACCTGCTGAACACCTTGCTGTCCAGCTTGGTCGTGTCCTCGCTTCAGTTCGAGCAGCACGCGCTGCTCGTCCGCGCGCCGTCACACCGGCCGGTCTCGGAGTTCCTGTACGGCTGCGCCGACCGGGACCGAGCCGGGACGCGGCTGCTCGCGAACCGCATCGTCCAGCTCGGATTCACCGCCGGCTATGACCCGCAGCACCTGTCAGCGTTGTCGCGCGTCACCTTCCAGACATTCGCGGACGGCGACCTCACCGGCGTCGTGACGCAGAACCTCGTGGGTGCTCGGATCCTGGTCCAGACCTTGCAGGAGGCGGTGCGCTGGGTCGGGGCCGACGATCCAACCACCCGGCGCCTGCTGGAGCGGTTGCTGGAGGACAAGGAGGCGCAGGCCGACCAGCTCAGCGCGGGGCTTCAGGATCCGGTGAGAGCGCGTCCCGGAGTCCGGCACGAGACGTGACGCCGAGCTTGGGGAAGATGCGGTACAGGTGCGCACCGACCGTCCGGTGCGAGAGATACATCCGTTCCGCGATCTGCTTGTTGGTCAGGCCGCTCGCTGCAAGCCGAGCGATCTGCAGCTCCTGAGCCGTCAGGGCGATCAAGCCGGCCGACGATGCGTCAGCCAGCCGGTGTCCGGCGGCGCGCAGCTCGTTCCGCGTGCGCTCAAGCCAGGGCTCGGCGGTCATCGCGGCGAAGCCGTCGCACGCTGCGAGGAGATGCCGACGGGCCTCCGATGCCGATCTGGCCCTGCGCAACCTCTCACCGAGGATGAGCCGGACTCGCGAGGCGTCCCATACCCACCGTTCCGCGGCAGGACTCGACAGCAACGACTCCAACCGCGCCTTTGTCTCGTCGTCATCGAACACGAGGAACTCCCCTGCCGCCTGAATCAGCGCCATCCGGGTCGACAATCCGGCCACGCCGGCGGCCTGCATCGCCTCGACGTGCGCCCGGGCTTCGACCGTCCTACCGGTCCGAACCGCTGCCTCGACGAGATCGAACATGACCCACATGCAGTGGGGTACGTACGCGGCGAGGACACCGGGCGGGCTCATCGCCGCGGCGTGGTGGAAGGCCCGGTCGAAGTCTCCCTGGCCGAGCGCCGCGAGCGTACGCGGATGCTGCGCGAACAGGGCCGCAGCCGTCACACCGCGAGGTAGTGCCCAGTGGGTGATCTCGTCGGCGAGCGCGTACGCCTCGTCGAAGCGTCCCCGCCCGGCGGCGAGGATTGCCCTGTTGTACAGGAAATACCAGGCGAAGAAGGAGTAGCCGCTGGTGTCACAGATCTGCTGTCCCTCGCGGGCGAACTGCTCGGCTTCATCCCACCGGCCCACAAGGTAGTCGTCCAGGCACAGGTGCATGAGGGCGCCAAGGTGTCGCCGGGGCGCTCCTCCCTCCCGTCCCTGCCGGACCAGCCGCCACGAGGACTCACGGCAGTCGCCCAGACGATCCAGATAGACCGAGGCAGTCCCGACCCGCATGATCCGGGTGGGGTCTGTTTCGTCGGCGAGGGTAGCGAGGACGGCCCGGCTGCTCGCGAGCCCCGACGTCCCCGTGCGGACCGGGTCAGGAAAGGTTCTGCTTGCCAGCGACAGCACGTCGGGCGGTCGTGGCTCCAGCCTCTCCAACGCGCGATAGAACGGCTCCCAGTATTCCGGGGCACTGCCGTACCAGCACAAAAGCATCAACGTATGCATGGCCTCGATGAGCGCGGGATCGCGGGCATCGTAGCGGTGCTCTGCGGTCTCGATGGCGCCGACCAGGAGCCGGTGCGCCGTGGCCACATCGCCGTCCCCGTTGAGCATCAGGAAGGCGGCCGCGTTGGCCGCGTGGAGCGAGCCGGTGGAATCCGGAGCGGCCCGCCTTGCATCGTTCAGAAGCGCCTTCGCGTCGTCGATGGCTCCGCTCGCCTCGGCGCCGATGTAGGCGGCCTCGGAAAGGCGACGCCCCCGACCGGCGTCCGTGCCGCTCAGTTCGGCTGCGCGGATCAGCGCCGCGACAGCGGCGAACACGTCGCCGCGGAGCATGGTGCGATGCGCTGACTCCTCAAGCAGCTCCGCCACACTCTCGTCCGGGCCGACGGCGGCCGCAGCGAGGTGCCACGCGCACCGTTCCCGGTCACCCGTCAGGGCAGCGGCAAGAGCGACGTGCGCTGTCCGCCGCTCCTCGTGCGTGGTCCCAGCGACGATCGCCGATCGGATCAGCGGGTGCCGGAACGCGATCCGTCCTGTGGCATCGTCCACACGGACCAGTTGAGCCCGCTCAGCCGGGGCGAGGTCAGCCAATCCGGTCTCATCCGCTAAAGCCGCTCTGAGAACCCGGACGTCGCCCGTGCCTTCGAATGTGGCCAGCAAGAGCGTTCTGCGGGTCGATTCCGGCAGGTCGGCGAACCGTGCGGCGAACATCGCCTGGAGCCGGTCACTGAGCGGGACCACCTCGGGTTGCGGACCGGCATGGGGCACCGCGCCCAGCAAGGTGGACGGCAACTCCGTCAACGCCAGCGGATTGCCCTGCGCGAGATCGAGCAACCGTTCCCGGATCCGCACCGGCATCTCCGGGAAGTTGACGTCGACCAACTGTCCGGAAGCCGCTCGATCCAGCGGCTGAACGATCATCTCGGTCAACCCGCGCGGATCAAGAAAGCTCACCGTCCCCGTCCTGGCGGAGGCCAACAGGCCAGCACGTACGCCGTCCAGACGGCGCGCGAGGAATCCCAGCACTACGGCGCTGGCCCGGTCGATCCATTGCACATCGTCCACGAGAAGGGCGAGCGACGCCTCAGTGGCAACTGTCCTGACGAGTAGGAGCGCGGCGTTGCAGACCATGAGCGCGTCTGTGGGAGTGCCGACGCCGAACCCGAGCGCCACCAGCAATGCCTCGCGCAGGGCTGGTGGCAGGCGCTCGATGTCGGCGCTGACCGGAAGGAGCAACTGATTCAGGCAGGAGTAGCTGACGTGGGCTTCGAACTCCGACCCGGATGCCCGCAGCACCCGCATATCCGATGTGATGGCCAGCTCGGCTGCGGCGGCCATGAGCGCGGACTTACCCACACCAGGTTCGCCCCACATCAACCACGCGTCGCCACGCTGCCGAGCGCTGTCGAGAAAGCTGGACAACTGTTCAAGCTCGGCGCAGCGACCGAAGAGAGCAGTGCTGGCCACAGATACCTCACGGCGTCGGTCAGTGCATGCCTGAGTCGGATACAGCTGCCGCGAGCATAACCGTCACGTGATCACGCTCAAAGGCCGCTTCCGTCTCTCTCGGAGAGAGGGCAGAATTGGGCAAGAGATTGCGAACATCGAGCACGTCCGCCTCTTGCACCGCTGGTTTCGTGTAAGCATTCAGCAGCTCAAGATCGCGATGGCGTGAGCAGCTCGTCATACGACGGGCGGCGATCCAGGGTCTTCGGCACCCGAAGATCACTCCACCGCGCAGGCGCTACCCGCTGCGCGACCTGGCCGGCGACGCCGCCTACGTCTCCAGCGTCATCGACACCATTCCCGGCCCGGTCATCCTGATCGGCCACTCCTACGGCGGCGCGGCCATCATCAACGCCGCCCGCGGCCATCTCACTGCCGGCCACCATGGTGCTGGTGACGGCGAGCATGTACCTCGTCGGGACCTTCGGCCACGACGACAACTGGACCCATTTCCTGCCAGACATGATCATCGGTGGGGTCGGGCTCGGCTCACTCACAGCAGTCAACCAGGCCGCATCGCTGGCCTTCGCCTCGCAGGAGAACGCTGGCATGTCCAGTGCCACGTTCGGCACCCTGCGGCAGGTCGGCATGGCCACGGGCATCGCCGGGCTCGGTGCGGTGTTCAGCCACGTCGCTCAGAACAAGGCGGAATCCGGGCTCGCGGCGATCCCCGAGAGCGACGAGTCGGCCGCGTCAGCGCGCTGACCGGTCGGAACGCTCAATGCCCAAAGAGCAGGTGGCCGAAGCCCGCCCTCTTGACGTGCGCTGCGGTCAGGTGCCGTTTGGCGGATGCCGCGTGTGCGGTGCCGGACAACAGCGGGCAGGCGAGCGTCGTTGTGGCGCCGTGCCGAAGAGGCTTGCATTCGGTACCCAGGTACAGACCTACCGTCGAGGCATGACGCAAGACATCACCCTTGACCGGGGATGGGCTCCCTCCGCCTGCACCCTGCCCACCGCCGAGCAGCCGCTGCGCGTGGCCGAGTTCGACGCCTTGTTCGCCGACGCGGTGCAGGGCCTGACGCGGCCGGAGAGCACCCGGCTGCGCCTCGATCTCGTCTTCGGCCCAGGCACCGCCGCCCGGACCGCCGAACTGACGGCTCGCGAGAACGGCTGCTGCTCCTTCTTCACCTTCACCCTCACCATCGCCGACGGCGGCCTGACCCTGGACGTGTCGGTGCCGCCCGAGCACGTCGACGTGCTGGACGCGTTGCAGGCCCGCGCGGGCGCCGCAGCCACCCTGCGAGCTCCGGGGGACGATGGTGATGGACCGCATCAGCCGTGAGGACCTCTGCGGCGGCTGCTGACCTTCCTCCCAGCTCAGAGGGTGCTGATCGGCGCCGGGTTCCCGGGGAGCCGCCAGTTGCCGCCGCGGTCCTCCTTCGAAAGGCGTGCGACGAGATCGGGAAGGCGCAGGAAGCAGGCCAGTGCGGTGGCGGCCTCGAAGGCGTCGATCGCACGCTGGGTCATCGGCATGCCCAGGCGCAGGAGACGCGGATTCACCTCGCCCTGGATCTCGTCGACGAAGGGCCGAAGCACGCTGTCGTAGTTCGCCAGTGCGGTCGGCAGGTCGCCCGGATGCCGGTCGATCTCGCCGGCCAGGACATAGGCGCTCACCAGACCACCGGAGACGCCCATGCCGCTGTAAGGGGAGACGCAGTGGGCGGCGTCGCCGGCCAGGACCACGCGGCCCTCGGACCAGGTGCCGGTCCGGACCTGGACGATCTCCTGGGAGTAGAAGAACGGGCTCGTCCGCATGCCGTCGATGAAGCGCTCGGTCTGCCAGCCCGCGTCGCGGAACCTGCTCGCCCAGAACTTCTGCTGACGCTCGACGGGTTCCCGGTGGATCGCCGAGGCTTCCTCGGATTCCTCCCGCATCACGAAGTACACCTGCGTCTCGGTCGGGTTGTGGCTGCGGCGCATGATCTGACGGCCACCCGGGACCATGCAGGTGTCCCGGAGGTTGCCGTCGGACGCGATGCGCGGGACGAACCAGTAGGCCATGTGGATGCCGACCCGCCAGTACGGGTCGCAGCCCGCGGGGAGGATCGCCCGCCGGATGCGCGATCCCTGCCCGTCCGCGCCGACCAGGAGGTCGAACTCGCCGGAGGACCCGTCGGAGAAGTGCGCGACGACCTTCTGTTCGTCCTGGTCGAAGCCGTCCACGCGCACGCCGAAGACGTACTCGGTGTCGTCCTTCGAGGCGTCGTGCAGGATGCGTACCAGGTCGCCGCGCATGATCTCGTACTCGGAGGTGAGGGTCTGCCGGCCCTGGCCGGAGGTGTTGGCCATGATCGTCGCCTTGGTCCTGCCGCGGACGTCGACGAAGGCGACGCCCGCCTCGTCCACCAGCTTGCCGCGGACGGCGTCAAGAAGCCCCATCCGTTCGACGGCCTCGATGCCCTGTCCCCGGAGGTCGACCTGCGCCCCGGCGGCCCGCAGCACCGGGAAACGTTCGACGACGGTCCCCCTGTGGCCGCCCCGTGTGAGCCAGAAGGCCGGCGCCTGGCCCGCTATCCCGCCGCCGGCGACGAGGACCCGCAGGGGGGGTACGGCCGGAGTACGCCAGAAACACACCGCGGGCTGGCAACTGATCGTTAGGGTGAGTGCCGTCATGTTGGTGGTGGTCTGGGGGTTGTGGGTGACCTCGATAAACCGGACCGCATATCCGCGATTTCCGCGGGTGGTCACGGCGCGGGATCTGGCGGAGAACTTCACGCCGGTTGATGCCGAGGTGGCCTGGGCGCGCGGCCGCACGCAGGATGAGCATCATCTGCTGATGCTGGTGGTGTGGCTGAAGTCCCATCAACGGCTGGGGTACTTCCCGAAGATCGGCGAGGTGCCGACGGCCGTGGCCGGGCATGTGCGTGAAGCGCTGGGGCTGGCGGAGGAGGTGAAGTTGCGGCAGGCGGCTGCGATGACGGCCAGCCGGCGCAGCGAGTTCGATCGGCTGAAGGACGTAGCCAAGGCGGCGTCGTTGGGCAAGTTCAAGGAGCGCCTGGCTCTGCTGGGTGCCATCGACGCGCTGGGGCCGACCGGGACGTGGCTGCAGAGCGTGCCGCCGGGCAAGGTCGCCCATTTCGCGGGGAAGCGCGGGTCACCGACGCGGCCGACATGCGCAAGGTGGGCGAGGACAAGCGGCTGACGCTGCTGGCGAGCTTCGTCCACACGGTGGCCATCGGGATCCGCGATGACGTGGCGACCATGTTCTGCAAGCGTATGGCGGCCATCCACAAGAAAGGGCGCGATCAGCTGGAAGCGCTGCGCGAAGCTCATCGGGCCGAGTCTGAACGCCTGCTCGGGGTGTTCGGTGACGTACTGTCGGCCGTTCGCGACGCCCTGGTCCTGGAAGAGAGCAGCACGCCGGAGGGCGGCCAGATCTCACCGCAGCAGCCAAAGGGGACGGCGCACGGGGCGGGGCCCGAGGTCGCCGAACGGGCCGGGCACCTGGTGCTGAAGACGCTGGAGCGGGCCGGCGGCGTGGAGGCGCTGACCGGGGCCCATGAGGCGATCTCGGCGCATCACAGCAACAACTATCTGCCATTGCTGGAGCAGTACTACCAGAGGGCTGCTGGTCGGGCTGCGTGGCCTCGGCCGAGTCGGGAGCGCCGCCCTGTTGCGGCTCGCCCTGCGGCTGACCTTCGCCCCTTCCCTCTCCCTCGGGCGCTCCTCCGGCGATGAGCCGGATCGGCTGGCCGTTCTTGCGGTAGCCGATGATCGCGCCAGGCGTCGTCGGCAACATCGAGTGATCGAACATCGCAGGCCCTCCCGGAGCCGGACATGAGAAAGGGCCCGCGCCAGGCGGACCCGGAATAATTCGATCCTGCTAGAGGTGGCATGACACAGCGCCGCATCAAGCAGGCGAGGCCAAATTGGCAGCAAGCCGCGTAAATCGCCAGGTCGAACAGCACATCAGCCCTGGTCGCTTGCTTGTCCATGATGTCAAGTCGCCGTTTATGGGGACATTGGTTCGGGACACACCTGGAGAATTCACTCATCGGGTGTGGTGTATTCGGGGACTGACACACACGGGGACTTCCTCGTTTAATGAAGAACTGTCAGCAACTTTCTCTTGGAAAGGCAGGCCGGCGTGCGCATACCAACGCGAGCGCTCAAGCTCGCCCTCGCGGCAGCAACTATCGCCGCCCCCATCGCGCTCGTCGCCCCAACTCCAGCCTTGGCCGGGGAGCTTCCCTGGTGTACGGCCGGAGTAGACGGCGGCAGACGAGGAATGCTCAATTGCAGTGGAGCAGCCGGGCATGTCCGGCTGATCACACACTGTTCCTGGGCGCTCTGGGCCGACAGCGGGTGGCTGTGGAAGAACGAGGGTTCGTTCCACTACGAGAACGAATGCCTTGGCCACGCAGATGCGGCAGAGTGGTCAGCTTCTCCGTGATCACGGCATGGGTGCAGGGCCAGCGCCCGCACATGATCGCTAGATCCGCTCGCGATCACCTCTCCGAGGCATGCCAGCGTCGTGGCTGAGCTGAGTCAGCCGATTTTCCAGAGCGGCAACACGAGCACCGGCCTTGCGCCGGTGCTCCGTGTCGAGCGCTACCGCCGCCTGCCGTTTCGCGCCACGCAGCTCGGACTCCAGGCGGCGCATCTTCTGGGCCGCCTGGTAGTCGCCGCGGTGCCGGATCGGCGGCGGCGGCCCGGTCGCGCCCGGCAGGTAGCCGCTGAGCGTGTGCCCGCAGCCGGGATGCAGCAGGCCGGCGGCGCGGGCCTGGGCGACGGTGCCCTCCACGAGCACGTCCACCATGTCGTCGGACACGGCGGACTCAACCTGCCGGAAGCCGATCGGCCCGTCCTGCGACAGGATCTTCCCCTCCCAGAGGGCGCACCGCGGGCACGTGAACGGCAGCCGAGACACGATCACGAGGTCGATGCCGTTCTCGGCGAGCGTGGCCAGGTGGCCGTCCGTCGCGGCCTGCGCCATCGCGGCCCGCACCGCCGCTTCGGCGTACGCGGTCACCGAGCAGACGCGGCCGGAGGAGTCGGTGAACCCGGTGATGCCCCGGCGGGCCATCTTGTCCAGCGCGCGGGCCTGCGCCTCGCGGCGGGAGATCGCGCCGGTGAGCGCCTGCGCGGCCACCTCGTTGACGATCTGCCTGAAGATGAACTCCGGCACCGACCGCATGCCCGGCTGGGTGGAGGCGACCAGCCGCGTGGCGCGGCGGGCGATCTCTATGACGCCCTGCCCCTGCGGGATGCCCTTGCGGGAGCCGAGCCGTTCCGATCTTTGGTGGCGCGTTCCGCGCCGCGCCGCCACGCCGCGTTGCCCCCGGTCGTCACCAGCCGTTCAGACAAGCGTTCCAGCCGACCGGCCCGCGGGCAGCGACGCAGCCGTCGCCCCCGCCGATGCGAGCGCCGGATCCGGGCACGTCGCCACCATGTCGGCGAGCATCTTCCCGCGTTTGTCCAGCTCGGCGGCCAGCTTCTCCGGCGCGCTCGCATCCGGCCGCTTCACCGAGACCTTCGCTCCGCCCCGCCGGGGATGGAGAGCGCGCAACCAGGTGGGCGGCAACGTCAGCCGGTCCTCGTCCTCGACGCCGCCGGCGGCCGCGGGCGAAGCCTCCTGCGGTAAGGGGGCCGTTTCGTCCTCCGTGTAGCCCTTGCGTAACTTCTCCGCCACCAGCTTGTCCGCGGCAGCCGTGGCGGCGGCGGCCGAGCCGAACCACTTGACCTGCGTCTGACCGGCCGCGCCCATCCGTCCATACCGGATGTGCAGCTCCACGCCGTCCTGGCGCACCTCCCAGAACTTGGCCGAAGCCCCGCCGACGAACGCCAGCGTGCGCTCCACGCTCATGCCGATACCTCCCCCCTGCCTGCTCTTGATCGACAGCGGCGAGTATGGCGAGAACGACCGACAAAGTCGCGCGGAAGGTCAGACGGGGAGGCCCTCGGCGGCGGTGGTCTCGCGCTCGGCACGCAGGCCATGGTCGTTCCCGACGACCTGTTCGGACAGGGCCGCCGTCTCCCGTACGGCGGTGACGGCCGCCGTGGGGAGGTAGTCGTCGGGCAGACCGTCGACCATGATGATGTCGCCCTCGATGTGCCGCGAGCGCAGCGGCGCGATCTCCCGGTACGCGGGAGAGTCCCACCATGCCCGTGCCTCGGCGATGCCCGGGAACCCCAGCATCACGACATGGCCGGGCCAGGTGCCTTCCTTCACCTCGTGCTGGGTGGCATGGACGAGGTAGCGGCCGCCGTACGGCTCGAAGGTGGTGGGGAGCCGTTCCATGTACTCGGCGATCTCCGGATGCGGGGCCGCCTCCTGCAGGTGGGCGATGACGTAGGCGGGCATGGTGTCCTCCTGGTGCAGCCGTGTTCGGTGCTGCCGATCCTGACACGCACCTCGTAGGCTGGGCGATTACCTGACAGGTAGGCGATCAGGTGAAACAAACGGGCATGCACCGATGACGGTGGCTTGTACGCTGATCATCTGTTCGGGCCAGGGCGATGGCAGGAGACGGGGCATGACTTCGAGGCTGGCCGGTTACGTGGTCGGCGGGCGCTACCGGCTTGCGGACGAACTGGGGTCCGGTGGTTTCGGACGGGTCTGGCGGGCTCGCGACGAGACCCTCGACGTGGACGTCGCGATCAAGGAACTGCGGCTGCCGCCCTGGATTCCGGAAACCGAACGGGCCGAGCGGCTGGCGCGCGCCACACGCGAGGCACGCAACGCCGCCCGGTTGCGCCAGCACGACGGCATCGTCGCGATCCACGACGTCGTCATCGAGGACGGCCTTCCCTGGATCGTCATGGAACTGATCGAGGGTTGCTCGCTGAGCGAGTACGTCGAGGAGCACGGACCTCTTCCGCTGGACAGGGCCGTCGAAGTCGCCGCGGCACTGCTGACGTCGATCGGCGCGGCACACCGGGAAGGCGTCGTGCACCGCGACATCAAACCGGCCAACGTGATGCTCGCCGAGAACGGAAAGGTCCTGCTCACGGACTTCGGGACAGCGATCCACCACACCGATTCCGCACTGACCGCCACCGGGATGTTCATCGGCTCGGCGGAGTACATGGCGCCCGAGCGGTTGCGCGGCAGTGACGGCCTTCCCGCCGGGGATCTGTTCTCCCTCGGTGTGACCCTCTACCAGGCGGTGGAGGGCGTCTCACCGTTCCGCCGCGACACCCAGGAAGCGACCTTGGCCGCGGTACTGCTGGACGAGGCCCCGGCACCGCAACGCACCGGACCGCTCACGCGGCTCATCACCCGGCTGCTGGACAAGGACCCGGGCCGCAGGCCGACGGTCGACGAGGCGCTGGCCATGGCAGGTGCGCGGTCCGCGACCATGGTCCACGTGCGGCGCGACACCAAGATCCTCCCGGTCCGGACGAGGGAGGGGGGACGCTCAGGCGTCGCCGCGCTGATCGTGGCCATGACAGCGGTGGTGGGCCTGACGGCGCTCGGCGTCGCAGGACTCCCCGATGCCGGCGGCACGTGGGAGCACTTCGAGCGCTTCAGGGACGACACCGCACTGATCGTCGCCGTTGCCGATGTCGTCATCACCGGCTTGCTGTGCGCCAGTCTCGCGCGGTTCCTGCCGAAGAACGCCGGCAGGACCGTGACCGCTGTCGCCGGTGCCGCCGGGCTCGTCTTCGGCTGTGGCGCGACCGCTTTCGCCTTCCACGGCGCCGGCGAAACCCTCCGGAACATGATGGAGTTGCCCGGACGAGATGCCGCGACGATGTCGCTGACCCTGATCAGCATCGTCGTCCTCGTCGCTGCGGGGGCGGCCTGGACCTCGCAGCGCACCGATCGACGCGGAGGGATCAGAGGTCGAACACGATCCTGATCGCCCGCACTGCCGTACATCACGCCGTCGCGCCACTCGCCCGCATGGGCACTCGCTCAGTTGTCGAAGGCCCATGCCGCGGCGGCGATCGGCTGGAGCCCCACGGCCAGCTCGTCGAGCTCGTCCGCGCTGAGCACGTCGTACGCGGGGGCGGCCAGGTCGTCGGTGAGCGCCTCGATCCGCTGCTTGGTCTCCCGGCCGGCGGGGGTGAATCCGCCGGCGGCGTCCACGAGGCCGCGGTCGCGCAGCCCGTCGACCACGGCGGCCAGCTGAGCCTTGGGCAGGTGGTGGACGCGGCCGAACTCCTCCGCCCTCATCTCGAGGGAGAGGGCCATGAGGACGTGGGCCTCGGTGCCGCCGATGCCGTGGGCGAGAAGGGCGGCGTTGTGGCCGTCCCCTCGGTGTTCCCGCAGCAGCGTCGCCACGTGCCAGAGCCTGGCCACCGGCTCTTCGGGCACGTCGAGCGCGTGCAGCCCGGCGTACAGTGGCCGGCCCTCGGTCGGCGCGCTGAACGCTGCTCGGATGGCGAGGTCGGTGGCCCGCACCAGACCGGGCGAATCGGCCAGCTCCCCGATCATCTGCCGTAGGGCGGCGGCGCTGCCCCGTTCGCGCAGGGTGATCGCCTCCTGCGGGGTGATCTTTCCCCACACCCACGGGATGTGGCGTGCCACCTCGCCGTCGGCGAAGTTGTAGAAGACCGCGTGCACGACCTCGGACGGTGCCGTCCCCAGGGGCGCGGCCCGGCCCGCGAAGTATCCGTCCCAGTAGTTGCGCATGCCGACGGCCAGGAACGCCTCGTTCGCCACCTCGGAGAAGGTCGCGGTGGCGATCGGCTCGACGAGCTCGGCCATGTAGCGGATCTTGGCCTGTGGGTGCTGCTGCATCGGTCGGCATCTCTCTTCGTCGTGACGGCTGGTCGTGACAGCGCCCTTGTGGGGCGGCCGTTCACCTTGGCTACGAACGCCGCGGCCCAGATACGACAACCCCGGTCGAAAATTTTTGGGTCGATTCTGCCAGGCAGCGTCGGGATGCCACCCAAACTCGGTCACCGCTCGGTCATGGCGGTCATCCGTCCACGCATGGAGCCCACGTCCGCGGGCATCCAGGGATCTCCCGTCCTGGCGAGAGGGCTCCGCACGGAGAGGAGCCCCCGGCCCTCTCACAGTTCATGGGGACCGGGGGCTCGCGGGGGTGCCTGTTCAGGCGGTGGGGGTCTGCTTCACGTAGCTGACCTCGACGTTCAGGTAGGTCGCGACGCCGTAGTCATGGCCGCGGATGGCCAGGAGGTTGCAGCGCTCCAGGTGTCTGACGGGTATGACGACGTTGATCGCGCCCGCGGCGCAGCCGCCGCTCCTGACGGTCTGAACGAGGCGGCCGTTGAAGTAGACCCGCGCGTCGTTGTCGATCGTTCCTTGGATGCGGACCTGCTGTGCGTCGCGCGGGATGTGCACCCAATGGCGTACCAGGATGTCGGTGTTCACCGCCCAGGACGTCTTGACGTTGGTGGAGTTGTTCCAGGCGCAGGTGCCGTTGGTGGTGCCGAAGCCTTCTTGTCCGCTCGCCCAGTCACTGTCATCGAAATTCGGATCGTAGAAACGCGGGGCATTGGTCCCGGGCGGCACCTGGAGGTATTTCCAGTCGGTGCTGTTGTAGCCGAGTACGGTGACGACATTCTGTCGCATTCCGGTCAGGGAGGCTGACGCCGATGCCGGAGCGGGCAGGGCCACGGTGGCCAGCAGCGAGCCGACCGCGAGGCCGGCGGGAAGGAAACGCAGCAGTTTTTTGAACATGGCGATCTTCCTCCGTCGATTGTTCGAAATGTCGATCCTGTGGCCACCGAAAAGGACATGTCTATCCATGTCGCAATTCTGCCGCCTTACATCCCGGCCGGAATGGGTAAATCGAATCATAATCTCATCACGCGCGGACACGTTAGGCAATGGCCAAGAAAGGCCGACGAGAATGGGCGGGCGCAATTATGAGCAAAGAGGAAATTTTCCGATATGCCGATTATGAGTGCCGTCCTCTCGACCGGAGCCGAGAAACATCGACACAGCCGCCACCAAGGCGCTCTGGTACGAATCGCGCGTTCGCGCTACTGGCGAACAAGTCCGGGGCGACGCGGCTCGGCTTCGGTACGGTTCGGTCGAGCCGGGGATCCCCGCGGCGGGCAAGGAGTGGGTGGACAACCGGTTCAAGACCTACCAGCCGGAGGAGCTGGTGCGCTTCGCGATGTCCAGGCCGGCGCGGTTCGACCCGGGAAAGGGCTGGAGCTACTCCAACACCACTACACACTGGCCCAGCTGCTGATCGAGAAGGTCACCGGCCACTCGATCGCCGAGGAGATGAAGCGGCGGATCCTGCGGCCGCTCAAGCTGCGAGGCACCGTGGTGCCGGATCCACGGATCTCCCCCACCCGCACGCCCACGGCTCCTACCGCTACCAGGACGCCGGCCAGTGGAAGGTGATCGACGTCACCCGCCAGAACCCCTCCATGACGGCCGGCGCCGGTGACATGATCTCGACCACCGGCGTTCAACTCGTAATCATGTACGTGATACTGGGCTGATTTCACGTACATGAGCGATCACGTCCGCGCGGCGACCAGAAGAACCGTCCGCCGGGACGGTGCGCGACTCCGGCACGTTATCCGGTACATCGTCGCCGAGGTCGCGCGGCGGCCGGCATGAGCGCCGCGCCGAAGATCACCGCCCTGCGCGGTGAAGGCGTCAGCCTCGCCGTGGCCGCCGACGCTTTTCTCGCCACGCCGCGCACGGTCAACCCCGACACCCACCGCGCCTACGCCTCGGCCATCGACCGCGTCGCCGCCGCGGCTGGCTGACGGACGACGCCGGGCAGGCCCCCAGCACGGAGACCCTTGGAACGGGTGGCGCAGACGTGCCGCGCCCCCGGCAGAGGGCTGCCGGGGGCGCGGGGATCAGGATGACGCGAGCTTCACATCGAGCCCGGTGATCCGGTCGACGGCGACGGCGGCGGTGGCGGTCGTGGCGGCGTAGCCGCTCTTGGTGACCGTCACCTCCTGATCGCCGGTCTGGGCGGAGAACAGCCAGTAGGCGCCAAAGGCGTCGGTGGTGGCCGTGCGCCCGTCGGAGGCGACCGCCGCCCCCTGCACGGGCTTGCCGGTGGCGGCATCGGTGACCGTGCCGGTCACCAGGCCGCCATTGACCTTCTGGCAGGTGCGGTCACCGACGTAGACGTCGTCGATCGCCCACCAGCCCGAGCGGTTGCCCCGGTAGTGGAAGCGGACCTGGGCCTTGGTCTTGCCCGCCGCCTGCGGCATCGCCACCACCTGCGCGGCCGGGCCGGAAGCGCCGGGGAAGCCCTTACGGGTCCACACCGTCGTCCAGGTACGCCCGCCGTCCAGGCTGAGGTCGGCCCAGGCGATGGCGTTCACGCCGGGCTTGAGGTCGCCCGCGAACTCCAGCACCGGGCTGGTGTGCTTGGCCAGGTTCAGCACCGGGCTGGTCAGGTAGGTGTCCTGGACATGCCCCTTGCCGGAGTGGTCGGAGTCGACGATGGCGAACCTGCCGCTCCCGCCGGTCCGGTTCTCCCGGGCGCCGGGGTTGTCGAAGACCCAGCCCGGCTGGTGGTCGAATCCGGGGAAGCCGGGATCGACATTGGTGACCTGCCACCCGGTGGGCTTGCCCGAGCTGAACGGCTCGGGCGTGCCGGCCCTGCTCGCCAGGTAGCCGGGGGCCACGCACGCGAGGGCGGCGGGCAGGGCGGCGTCCACGGTCTGGTTCTCCGCCCCCAGACTGACCTTCCTGCTGACCGGGTCGTAGCCGGGTACGCCCGGGGTGATGCGCAGCGTGTAGTCGGTGGCGGGCAGCAGGGACAGGGAGTAGTGGCCGGTGATCGCGTCGGCGGTGGCGTCCCACGTGTGGCCCTTGCCGTCGTCGGCGGTCACCTTGG
The DNA here is from genome assembly GCF_040675375.1 of Nonomuraea sp. NPDC049607. Classification (NCBI taxonomy): domain Bacteria; kingdom Bacillati; phylum Actinomycetota; class Actinomycetes; order Streptosporangiales; family Streptosporangiaceae; genus Nonomuraea; species Nonomuraea sp. NPDC049607. The sequence goes on along the minus strand of NZ_JBFAOV010000011.1, from coordinate 42,723 downwards.
CGCCCAGCGGCCAGCCGTGGCCGGAGCCGTCGGTGAGCGTGCCGGACAGGGTCTTGCGCTGGGTCGGGGGGAGCGGGACGTCCTGCTTGATCGAGCCGTCCTTGGTCACCTTGATCGCCACGGTGGCGTCCTGGTAGCCGTAGGCGCTCACCTTGAGCTGGTAGTCACCGGCCAGCAGCTTGAAGGTGTACGTGCCGTCCTCTCCGGAGGTGGACTGGCGGTTGAGCTGCCCGTTCAGCGACACGGTCGCGTCCTTGAGCGGCTCGCCGGTGGCGGCGTCGGTGACGGTGCCCGAAAGCGTGCCCAGGCCCTGGGCGCCCGCCTGCACCAGCGCCAGCGCGTCCAGGCGGCCCTCGCCGTAGACGTTGTTGTTGGCCGCGTCGCCGCCGCACTGTGGGTCGGCGGTGTCGATGGCGGTCAGGTCCAGCAGCGTGCGGGTGCCCTCGATGTCGCGGGCCAGCGACGGGTTGGCCGACCAGAGCAGGGCCACCGCGCCCGACGCGTGCGGCGTGGCCATCGAGGTGCCCGACATCAAGAGGTAGCCTCCGCCCTTGACGGAGGAGCGGACGTCCACGCCGGGAGCCGAGATGTCGGGCTTGATCTGCCCGTCCTGGCCGTCTCCCCGGCTGGAGAAGTCGGCGATCTTGTTGTTCCTGTCGTAGGCACCCACGGAGTAGTTGATCGTGCGGCTGCCCGGGGTGCCCGAGGTCCGGCACTCGGCCCCTTCGTTGCCGTTGGCCCACATGCCGAAGATGCCGGACGCCGCCCAGGCCTCCTGGATCTCCTCGAACATCGGCTCGTTGGAGGGCAGGTCGCTGCCCCAGGAGTTGTTGACGATGTGCGGGCGCTTGGCCGGGTCGGGGTTCTGCCCGGCCGCGTCGGTGGGCGCCAGCATCCACTGGCTGGCCCGCATCAGGTCCAGGTCGCTGCAGCCGCCGGCCTGGCAGCCGCTGGCGGCGATCCACTTGGCCTTGGGCGCGACGCCGATCTGGTTGCCCTTGCCGTCGTCGCCCACCATGGTGCCCATGGTGTGCGAGCCGTGGTTGTGGCCGTCGCACGGGCCGGGCTCGTCGCAGTTCCCGGCCGCGTCGTACCAGTTGTAGTCGTGGGTGAAGGTGCCGTCGCCGTTGTTGCCCCGGTAGGAGCCGATCAGCGCCGGGTGGGTGTACTCCACGCCGGTGTCGACGTTGGCCACGACGATGTCCTCGCCGCGCACGCCGTACTGCTGCCACACCTGGTCGGCCTTGATGTTGGCGATGCCCCACTCCACGGCGGCGGCCGTCGCGGCGGCGCCCTTGGTCTCCACCGGCAGGGCCACCGGGTAGGTTCTGGGCGCCCGGACCTCGCTCACCCCGTCCATCTTCGCCAGCTTTTCGGCCAGCTTCAGGGGCACGTCGCGGACGTACACGGCGTTGGCCGCCCAGAACGTCTCGCTCTTGCGGCCCTCGGCCTTCAGCAGCTTGCGCAGCGGGGCCTGCGAGCGGTCGGCCGTGTCGCGCAGGGCGCGCACGACCTGCTCGCCGCGCGCGGTGCGGGTCCTGGCCCGCTCGGCGCTCTTGGTGTCGGCCTTGTCGGACAGCAGCACCCACAGGTCGGTGCGGTCCTTGGCGGCGTAGGCCGCGAGCACTTCCCCGCCCAGCGGACGCGGATCAGCCGGCGCGGCCGCCGCCGCCGCGGCGGGGGCCAGGAGGGAGGCGGCCATGAGCGCGCCCACCGCTAAAGTGATGATTTTCATGTCAGCGTCCTTCGCAGCTCAGGTGCGCGACGAGTGGCTGTGACGTGGTCTCCCAGCCAGTGCCGTTGAGAATCTGACCGCTCGCCCAGACGTCCTTGGGCCCGGAGCCGGTCAGCGCGGTGTAGATGTACGCCGAGCCGGGCGCCTGGACGCCCTCGGGCCGCACGTCCGTCCAGGACTTGCCGTCCCAGTGCTGCAGCGGGGGCTGCGACGAGCCGTCGGCCGGCGACGTCGCGGTGATCCACACGTCGTTGGGGCCCGCGGCGTAGACAGAGAAGGGCGAGGTCCAGGCCGCCGACGGCGTGGGCGCGGCACTCCAGGACTTGCCGTCCCAGTGCAGCGCCACGGGGGCGAAGGTGCCCGGCTTCCGCTCGTAGCCGACCGCCCAGACGTCGTCGGCGGCACGAGCGCTGACGGAGACGAGCTCGGCGAGCAGCCCGGGCACGCCGGGCATTTCCCTCCACGCCTTCCCGTCGTAGTGCAGGATCAGCGACTCGATCTGCGCGGGGTCGGTGTACTGCCTGCCGACCGCCCAGACGTCGTCACGGGACCGCGCGTGCACAGCGCGCAGGGTCGCGTTCGCCCGGGTCATCGCCGGGTGGTCGACGTTCTTCCAGACTCTGCCGTTCCACTGCTGGATGGCGGCGCCGGCGGAGTCCGCGCTCTGTGTGGTGTACTCACCGACGGTCCAGGCGACCGAGGGCGAGACCGAGTCGATGGACTGAAGATTGGGCCTGGTCGCGGTGGGGTCGGGGGAGATCGCGGTGGGCACGAAGGTCCACCGCCCGCCGTCCAGGCGCGCGAAGACCGGGACACCGCTGCCGAAGGTGTCGCCGTAGCGGAACTGGTAGCGCGCCCACCCGCTGGACGTCGAGTCGAAGGTCGTCTCCCAGGCGCCGCCAGGGGCCATGGCCGCGTGCGGGATCTGCTTGGGCAGGAGCTTGACCGACCTGCCGTCCGAGGTCAGGGTGGCGGAGGTGCGGTCACCCTCGGTGGTGAACACCGCCTGCTTGGATGAGACGGACGACGCGTGGGCCACCGAGACGCCGCCGTCGGGGATGGCGGGCACGTCGAGCAACTTCCAGGTGGGGGTGCAGGCGGCGGCCGAGGCCGCCGTCGCCGCGCCGGTCGTGAGCGCGGTGGTCAATGCCGTCGCCGCCAGGGCGACCGCGGTTCTGCGTATGCTGCGCACGAATGCTCCTCAGAAGGCGCCGATGCCGTTGGGTACGCCCATGCCGGTGGGCCCGTCGTGTCCCCGCCTGGCGGTGCACAGCGGCGAGCCGCCGCAGGCCCCGTTGGCGCCGGTGGTGATGTCGAACAGGTACTGGCCGGAGCCGTAGAGCTTCTGGCCGGGCACGATCTCCTGGCCGTTGTCGCCCAGCGCGTACACGCCGCCGATCAGCGCGACGCTGATCGGGGTGCCGCTGACGCCGATCCAGCCGCCCCAAGAGGTGCTCTCGTAGAGCTGCACGGGCGAGCGGGCATCGCCCACCGCGGCCACGTCGGCGACCGTGCGCTTGGCGCCGCACTGCCCCTTCGGCTGCCAGGCCGGGCGCGCCTCGTACACCGAGCAGCCCGAGCCGGACCCCGAGGAGGCCATCTCGCTCCAGCCGCGCGCGTTGCCCGGGTCACGCCACAGGGTGGTCGCGCCCACCGCGATCACCGATCCGTAGGCGGCCGGGACCATCTGCCTGCCCACGCCGTTGCCGAACCCGCTGCCGCCGCCCGCGACGATCGGGACACCGGGGTGGTCGTAGTGCGCCGCGTCGGCCCGCTGGCCGGCGTACTCGTAGAAGCCGGTCATCACCGAGACCGCGTCGGCGCCCTGGACGACCGCCTGGTCGACCGCGGCGCCTATGCTGGCCGGCGTCTCGTCGTCGGCCTCGACCAGCAGCAGCTTGCAATTGGGGCAGGCGGCCGAGCCCAGGTCGAGCCCGGCCGCGGTGTGCAGCGCGTAGCCGTTGTGGGTCGGTGGCCTGGTGGTGCCGCCGCGCTGGTCCACGTGACGGAAGCAGGGGAACATCTCATCGCACAGCGGCAGGTCGTTGCCCTTGCGATACTCGTTCAGGTCGCGCTCGGCGCTGGGATGGCCGTACGGGACCACGACCGCGAGGGTCTGGCCGCCGCCCAGCCAGGACGAGGGCAGCTTGTAGGCGTCCTGCAGGTCGGCCGCCTTGAGCCCGTCGCTGACGTTCGCGTCGGACTTGGAGGTGACCTTCAGCAGGCAGTCGGGGGTGGAGCAGTCGCCGGCGGCCTGAGCCGACGCCGGAACCAGCAGGGTCAGGCCGAGCACGATCGCGGGGAGCAGCCGGGAGATGATCACGGTCACTGGTCCTTCGGTGCGAGCCGGTAGGCGCGGAGGTTGGTCTGCTCGACGGCGTTGCCGTCGCGGTCCACGGCCTTGATCCGCAGGGCGGCGTACCCGTCGCTGCCGGGGCTGGTGAGGGTCGTGGTGAAGCGGCCGTCGCGTCCCCGGTTCGCGGTCTGGGGCTCCGACCACGTCGTGCCGCCGTCGTAGGAGACGGAGACGGTGGCGTTCACCCTGCCGGGGTCGTCCTGGTACTGCTGGTGCCGCACCGTGAAGGCCACCTCGAACGGCTCGCCGGCGGGGGTGGCGTTGTCGATGTCCAGCGGCAGGTCGGGCCGTACGAACAGAAGGGGCAGGAACGAGCAGCGGCGGGTGGGGTCGGGCGCGCACATCGCCTGGTCGGGCAGATCGGCCGACCGGTCGCGGTTCGTGGTGCGGAAGGTCCAGTCGGTGGTGCTGGTCGCGTCCTCCACACCAGGGTTGTCGCCGGTCACCTTCAGCCGGTATTCGGCGGGCTGCGGCAGCAGCGGCAGGTCCAGCAGCTGCGTGAGGCGTGTGCCGTCGCCCCGGGTCGCCGAGGTGAAGGCGAGCGCGCCGTCGCGGTAGAACTCCACCTTCGCGAGTCCGTCGAGGGCCGAGCGGTAGTGGCCGGCGGTGGAGTCGGCGTACGGGTTGAGGTACAGCAGGCCCAGATCGCCCTGCCGGCAGGCCACGCACACCTGCTGCAGCGCGCTGGTGACGTTCGTGTCAGGGGTGTTCTGGATCCCGATCAGGGCCTCCTGCACGTACGGTGCACTGCTGGAGGGCACCTGCGGTCCCTTGTTCCAGGTCTCGGTGAGGTGCTGGCCCGGCCGGATCAGCCGGCGCTCCCCCAACAGGCGCAGCCCCAGGTCCGGTCGCAGGATGGGCTCCCAGGAGACCTTGCCGGGGGCGTTGCTGTACCAGTAGTCGGTGCGCTTGCCGCCGTACAGGGGGCTGGTGACGCCGAAGGTGGTCTGCGTCCACGGCAGGTAGACCGTGCTCAGGAGCTCTGGGTGCTGGGAGGTGGCTCCCGGAGTGTTGTGGATCGTGGAGTCCACGGTCGTCAGGTCCGAGCGCCTGACCGTGCGGGTGAGTGAGGCCGGCACGCCGCCGGGCTCGTGGAAGGCCACCTTGTACGTGGGATCGGCCCCGGTGGGACCGCCGATCGAGGTCATGGCCAGGAAGTCCAGGCTGCCCTTGGTCACGCGCCTGGTCGGCGTGGCGTACAGGGTGTGGACCCCGAAGTCCCCTCCGGAGACCAGGCGCATGAGGAACAGCGCCGTGACCGAGTTGCCGAAGGGCGGGTTGCCGACCTGGTCGCCCTGGACGGTGGTGCGGTTGTAGGTGATGAGGTCGTACTGCGTGTCGGCGGTCTCGGGCACGCCCTCGATCGTCGTCTCGTACGGCACGGCCTTGCGCGCGTCCAGCGTGAGCGACATGTCCTCGGTGACGGAGAACTCCGGCTCGATCACCAGGGCGCCGGTGGAGCCCATGTCCAGGACCGGTCCGGTCAGGACGCTGGCCTCGATGCTGTAGTGGCCCGCCGGCACGCTGAAGACGGCCTGGGAGGTGCCCTCCACGCCGTCGCCCACCTGGAACAGCGTGAACGTCGGGTCGTCCAGGCTGTGGATGGAGCCGAGCATGACGCCGGGCTTGCCGGTGCGGTCGATGGAGTCGACGGTGACCGTGTGGTACTCGGGATAGTCGGCCGGCGCCGCCATCGGATCGGCGGGCAGGGCCGGGGCGCCTTCGGGCTGGGCCAGCGTGATGCGGCCGGTGCCCGGCTTCTGCCCGGCCTTCCACTTGCCGGCCAGCTCCTGGCCGAAGCCTTCGGCGTCCTTCTTGGCCAGGGTCCTGGACTGCGGGCCGAGCGTGGCCACGCCGCCCGACTCGACCTTGACCGGCAGGGCGTCGGCGTGCGCGTCGTCCAGCCCGGCGCGCACCAGGTAACTGACGTTGAACAGGCGGACGTCCAGCGTGCTGCCCAGGAAGGGGGCGGCCTCGGCGGGGATGACGTACTCGTCGCCGTTCAGGGTGAGCTGGGCGAACACGCCGTTACCCGGGTCGATGACGGTGGCGCTGCCGGTGAGGTCCACCTGCACCTTGTCACCGGTCACCAGCGTGACCGTGCCGCCGGGCCCGGTCGCGGCCTTCGGCGGGGGTTCTGTCGTGGCCTCGGCGGTGCCGAGCCCGGTGACCAGCGTGAGCGCGAGGCAGGCCGCGCCCAGCCGGGAGGTTAACTTGTTCATGCCTTGACCCAGCCGTCCTTGTCGTCTTCGCTTGCGCCTTCTTCAGGCGCGATCTCCGCGCCTTCGTCCTCGGTGAGCTCGTCCTCGACGGGCTCGTCCTCGGCCTCGTGTACGTCGGACATGCGAAGAGCGTGACGAACAGGACATTCAGCTAGCTATGCGGGAGATCCCTCATTCCGCCGTGGCGGCGTCCCCCATAAGGGCCAGCTCGATCCGCGAGCGCAGGTTCAGCTTGCGCAGGACGGCGCTGAGATGCCGCTCCACCGTCTTGGCCGACAGGAAAAGCTCCTGCGCGATCTCCTTGTTGGTCAGCCCGGAGGCGGCCAGCCGCGCGACGTCCCGCTCGCGGGGTGACAGGGCGTCGCCGTAGCCGCGGGTGCCGCCCCGGTGCCTGGCGGGCAGCGACAGGCCGCGCTCGCGCGCCAGGCGAGCCGCGCGGTCCAGGTCCCAGCGGGCGCCGAGCGCCTCGTAGGTCTCGATGGCCCGCCTGAGCTGCTCATCGGTCCCGGCCTGCTCCCTGGCCTGGGCCGCCTCGTACGGGCATTGGATGGCCTCGTAGAGCTCGGCCGCGGCGGTGAGGTGACCGCCGGAGGGGTCGAGGACGCCGCGGGCGTGACGCAGGGCGGCGGGAGCAAGCGGCGCGTGCAGGCCCGCCATCGCCCGTTCGGAGCGGTTCACCAGGTCCGCGGCCTCCGCGGCACGCCCGGCCGCCACCATCGCCTCGGCCAGGGCGGGCACGGTCCGCACCTCCGAGGGCCCCAGGCCGCGCTCGAACCACGACTCGATCAGCGGCAGGACCTCCGCCACCGCCCGGTCCGGCTCGCCGCGCGCGACGGCCTGGCGCAGCAGCGCGGTGATCAGCAGCGTCGTCTCGTCCATGGTGCCCGGGACCTCGGTCATCACCTGGCGGATGCCGAACTCGGCGCCGGCCGCGTCGGTGCGGGCCAGCGCCAGGCAGGCGGTCACGGTCGCCGCCGCGTACCTGTCCTTGGGCCGCTCGCTGAGCCGCTCGGCCAGCATGGCCGTCTCGGTGGTCAGCCCCTCCCAGGAACCCGCGCAGTAGTCGGCCACCGCCAGCGCGGAACGGCACCGGTCGATCATGTCCCCGCCGCTCACCTCGGCCAGGGGGGCCGCGCCCTCCAGGGCCACCCGTAGTATCGTCTGCGCCTGGACGTGGTCACCGACGAAGGCCAGCGCCGAGCCGATCGAGTAGTAGGCGTTGACCTTCGCTCGGTGCCAGGACCGGTGCCCGAGGCTCCCGCGCACCTCCTCGATCAGCTCGGCCCAGCGCGGGTCGCCCACCAGCACCATACTGCTGGTGATCTTGCCGAGCACGAAGATCTGCAGGGGCGCGTTCTTGACCGCGGGCAGGACGGCCAGCGTCCTGTCCATCCAGTGCCGGTCGGCGGTTCTGGCGTCCCGCCCCATGCTCAGGACGGTCATTATCCGCACCGCCAGCTCGGGCTGGGCCTCGATGTCCAGGTCCGCCACGGCCGCGGTCAGCGCCTCGAACCAGGGGCCGGGCTCCTGTCCTGTCGCATCCTTCAGATAGAGCAACAGCAGGGTCAGCTCGGCGCGCAGCACCGGCGAGGGGCCCTGGTCCAATGCCAGGGCCAGCAGGTCGATGACGTCGGGAATGTGCAGCAGCCCCTCGGCCGCCCAGCCGAGCTTGACCGTCAGCCGCCCGCGGTGCTCCGCCTCCAGCGGAGCGTGCCGCAGGACCGCCTCCAGGATCCTGACCACCTCGGCGTCGTCGCCCAGCCGCAGCGCCTGGTCGGCGGCTCGTTCGGCGGCCTCCACCCAGGCCGCCATGTGCCCGGCGCGCCGGTGGTGGTGGGCCAGTTGCCCCAGCGGCACCGACGGCATCGCCTCCACCGCGGCGGCGGCCCTGGCGTGCAGGTCGCGCCGCCTGGCCGCCGGAATGTCCTCGTACACCGCCTGCGCCGCCAGCACGTGCCGGAACGCCGCCGTCTCACCGCGCGCGGTCAGCAGGCCGTGCTCCACTGCCTCGTCCAGCCCGTCCAGCGCGCTCTCATACGGCAGGCGGGCGGTGGCCGCCAGCACCTCGACCGGCATCGGCTCCTGCAGCACCGAGGCCGCCCTGACCACCGCCTCGGCCTGCGGCGACAGGCGGCCCACCCGCTCCAGCACCGGGTCGCGCACGCCCGCCGGCACGTCGAGCCTGGCGATGGTCCTGCGCGCCCACTCCCCGCCCCGGTGCATGAGCGTCCCGCGCTGGCGCAGCAGCGCCACCAGCTCCTGCACCGCCAGCGGGACGCCGGAGGCCCGCTCGCACAGGTGCTCGGCGAAGTCGAGCGAGATCTCCTCGGTGTCCAAGATCGCCGCCGCCAGCGCCCTGGTCTGCGCCACGTCCATGGGCGCCAGCCGTACGCGGGCGTGGGCGACGGCGCGCGGCAGGCGGGCCGTCACCGCACGCAGGTCGGCGGAGGCCTCATCGCCGCGGTAGGTCAGGACCACGGCCAGGTCCCGGGGCGGGTCGGACAGCAGGTAGCCGAGGAACTCCACGGTATGCTCGTCGGCCCAGTGCAAGTCCTCCACGACCAGCACGGCCTGGCCCAGCGCGCGCAGGAGCTCACTCAGGCCGCGGAACACCCGGTGGCGCTCGCCCGCGCGGTCGTCCAGGGGCTCGGGGGGCTCCGGCAGGCGTTCGGCCAGCTCAGGCAGGAGCGGGCGCAGCGCGCCCGCGACCGCTGACAGCCCGGTCAGGTCATCGGGCACCTCGCGCAGCGCCTCGACGATCGGGCCGAGGGGGAACGGCTCCCTGATCCTGGCGCAGCCGCCGGTCAGGATGCGGAGACCGGTCCGGGACAGCTCGGCCACCAGGCGGGTCTTGCCGATGCCCGCCTCGCCCTCGACCACGGCGACCGCTGGGGTGTTGGAGACGGTCTCGGTCAGCTGGGCCAGCTCACCGGCGCGGCCGACGAGTGTCGGCGAGATCATCAGCCGCTCATGGATCACGTCTGTTCCCTGCTCGACCCAATGCCTAGATCACACAAATACCACAAAATCCCCTTTCCGGCCCGTCCCTTTCTCGGACTTCTGCTCGACGACGGACGGCTTCCGGCGGACGAGGCCGAGGACGAAGCGGATGGCCGCGTCCCTTCCCGGGCCGCATCCTAGGTCGGCGACGCGTCCTCCGGCGGGCAGCGCGGCAGCGAAGCGCGCTCGAAAGGCGCGGAACGCGGCGTCGGGATTCTCGGAGCGGGAGGCGAAGAAAGGGGCGATTCGGTCGTACGTAGCGGTGGTCCGGGCGGTGACCTCGTCCCGGCGGCCAGGCCGAGTATCGCCCGGGTGTTCATCTGGCCGTGCGGAACGCGAAGAGCCACGCAGCCTGGGAGGGGGTGCGGTGTTGCGCGCGTCCGGGTATGTCCTGCACCAATGACATGCCTTCTGGGGGTGGGAACTGAATACGTGAGAAAGGGGCCATGACCCGATCTTGAAAGCATAAACGTGCTGCTCAGATGGCCTACGCGATCGAGGCTCGTTCGGCGTCGTGAGCCTTGAACGCGTTGTAGAGCGCGCGGCGGGAGACCGTCCGTTCCTCGCCGCTCGCGGTCTTATACGTCAGCCTTTTGGCGATGCTGGTGACGGACTCGCCATCGGCCCGGCGACCGAGCGCGACGCGCATCATGTCCTTGGAGATCACCGCCGGGCGGCCACCGTGCCGACCTTCGGCGGCGGCCAGGGTGAGCCCGTCGCGGGTCCGTTCGATCATCATCTCGCGTTCGATCTGGGCGAAACCGGCGAGAACGGCGAAGAAGATCTGTCCCATGCCGCGGGGGTCGTAGATGCCGGCGAGCGGCCCGGAAAGGATCTCCAACTTGGCCCCGAGGTCTTGCAGGGACCAGGCGGTCTCCATAATCTCCCGCATGTCGCGGCCTATGCGGTCCAGCCTGCTCACCACCAGTGTGTCGCCGGGGCGAAGTCGAGAACGCACGTCCTCCCACTGTGGGCGGGGGCTGCCTGCCTTGCCGGACTTCTTCTCGGCGAAGACGTTGGCCGCGGCGACGCCGGCCTCGTTCAGCGCGGCTAGCTGGACCTCCAGGGTCTGGCCTCGGGTGGACACGCGGGCGTATCCGAAGCGGCCGTGGTCGATCGGGCGGGCGTCGGACTTCGCAGGGCGCCTCGTCATAGCCCGAGTGTGCATCAAACCCGTGCATCAAATCAACGACGCGAGCACCTTTGATGCACGCGTTGATGCACAGCCGGGCTGGGTCGAATCGGGCATCCGGTAGGGCCTGGCCGATCGTGCATCTAACGATCGTTAGATTCCATCGCGGGCCTCGGACACGGGAGCTCGCAGTGCGGAACGTCCGCGCAAGCGTCGTATTCGGATGGCCGTTCGATTCCTGCTCGGGCAGGATTCCTCCTGTGCAACATGCTCTCCTCGGGCTGGCCGAGAACACGGCGCTACCGCCCGAACTGATCGATCAGCTCATCGCGACTGCGGACGCGGACGTCGCCGAGGCCGTGGCCTGCCGGTCGGATCTCAGCCGCGTGCAGGTAGCCGCGCTGTCACGCTTCGAGGGAGCCGCCATACGACTCGCCCACGAAGGGCGGCTCGCGGCCGACGACGTCGATCCGGTAGCCCAGCCACGTGTCGCACTCGCCCTCCTCGAAGAACGTTCCGGCAGGCCGGAGTGGGCGAGACTTCTCACTGCCGATCCTCTGGTGGAGACGCAGGAGAAGCTGGCGGCCTGCCCCGGCCTGCCCCGGCCTGCCCCGGCCTGCCACACGATGTGATGCAGACACTCGGCTCCGACCCCGATGTCCGGGTGGTCGCTGAGCTCGCGCTGTGGGCACCCGCGGACATCGCTGGCGAGCTTGCGGCGCATTCGCATGCCGATGTTCGTCGTTCGGTGGCGGCCAACGAAGCGACGCCGGCAACTGTACTGGCGTCGTTGCTGACCGGTGACAGGCTGCCGTCGGCGCGGTCCTGCGTGGTCTGTGATCGAGAACCGGTCCCGTTCGTTCACGATCCGAGCTGCGAACGATCTGCCTGCTCACTGCCGCCGGGCGCTTCCTGCGATGGCTCCCATGAGTCGGCTGCGCAGGAGATTCAGCAGATGGCGCTTCGGAACCCGGCTGCCCCGGTCGACGCCGTTGTGGGCTTCGTCAGCCATCCTTCGACTCTGATGCGCGTCGAGTTGGCGGCCCGCACCGATCTGCCCGCACAGGTGTACGCGCAGCTTGCCGAGGATCCCATCCCGTGGGTGCGCGCAACGCTCGCGGACAACCCCTCGATCAGCGAGAACCTGATCCGCACCCTGGCCACCGATCGCGGCCACGACGTCCAGCGTCGACTTGCCCACCATCCCGAGCTGCCGCTCGACGTTCTGTCCGATGTCGCAGGCAACACCCGGATCGGCCCGGTACTCCTGCCGCGCATCGCATCTGCCTCTGGGGCCGAAGTCACGGCACTGGCCGCGTCAGCGATCCCGGCGGTACGCATGCTGCTCGCCCAGCGGCGCGACCTGTCACCCGAGATCCGTGACGCGCTCGCCGACGATCCCGGGCCTGTCCGAGGCGCAGCTCCGTGCGATGGTCACGCGCCACGGTGCGCGGGTGCTGGCGAAAGTGGCCGTCAACCCGGACGCCACGGCCCAGTTGCTGGAGGACCTTGCTCAGCACCGGCCGCCGGTGCAGAAGGCGTTCCGCGAGATCGCTCGGCATCCCAGCGCCACGGCCGTGGCGCTGCTGGCCTGCCTCGACGATCGCCAGGCCAGACCCTTGGCCGCCCGCCACCCCGCCTTGCCGCTCTCGGCGATCGTCGAACTACTCCACGACGAAGACTGGCAGGTAGTAGAGGCCGCGGCCGCTAACCCGTCGTTGCCGCTCGCCGCGATGCGAGAGCTTATTCCCTGATCCAGATGGTCTGTGCGGGCGTGCGGCTCAGCTCACGCGGAACAGGACACGGGACTCCAGGTCCAAGCGGGTGGCCGGGGCCTGGGCGGGCGGTGTGAGATCGACGACCCAGCTGCCGAAGCGGCGTATCGTCCGAGTGACGTATGGGGAGATCGTGGCCAGGTCGTCGGTGTCGACCGGATAACCCTCACCGGCCAGGGCGTTGGCGGCGTCGGTGATGTCCAGGGCGGTGGAGTAGGTCGCGCAGTTGGCGACCAGTTCGTTGAACTTCACCACCCGCTCCTGGTATTCGGGGTCGTTGTGGCCGATCAGACGCCCGCCGATCATCAGGAACTGGGAGAAGTTGTGGAACGCTTCGGTCCGGTTGGTGACCGCCGCGATCTGATCCCGCAGTCCGGGTTCGGACAGGTACCGCAGCAGCGTGATCGTCCGGATGACCCGCCCCAGCTCGCGCAGCGCCTTGTAGAGCCGGTTTCGCCGGGAGTGGTTGCCCAGGCGACGCAGCAGCGTCACAGAGGACAGTCGGCCCTCCCGGATCGAGATGCCCGCCCGTAGCAGGTCCGGCCAGTGCTTCTCGATCAGCTCCCAGTCGATGATGTTGTCGCCGAACAGCGAGTCGATGTGCTTGTACATCGTGCTAGCCGTGGGCCGGTAGAAACTCAGGTCGTGCCAGTTCCGGATCCTGGGGAGCAGGTCGAACCCGAGCAGAGCCGCGAGCCCGAAAACGGGCAAGCTCTGGCCCTGGGTATCTGCGTGGACCTGGTCGGGCTGTATGTCCGAGTCGTTGGCCAGCAGGGAGTCCAGCAGATACACCGCCTCCCACACCCCGCAGGGGATGAAGTGGGAGAACAGCGCGATGTAGGTGTCGGAGACCAGGCGGAACGCAATGCCTCCGAACCCGCCGTACCTGATCGAGGTCTCGGCGAGGATGTTGTTCTCCCACGTCTCGATCTGCGAGCCGTCGGCCGCGGCCACCGATCCGTCGCCCCACATCCGCGCCACGTCCAGGGCCGCGAAAGCGTTGATGACGTCGCCGGAGGCGCGGTGGATCCGGTCGCCGTCGGCGTGCTTGTTGCCGGCCGTGTAGATCTCGTGTGCTGACACGCCGCGCATGTGGCGGGCGACCTCGGTCGGGCCGAGGTTCCCGCCGTAGGCGAAGGCCGTGACGACGTACCGGCCCAGTTTGTCGCTGCGGATCTTCGGGTCGGATCCGGAGGCCGGGCCGAAGTGCCGGTGCCAGCCGGTCAGGTGCGCGGTGCGGGCCAGGATGTCCAGCAGGCTGCGATCGGGCAGCCGGTCCAGCACCGCGCCCTCCAGCGCGATCGCCGAGGACCGCCGCTCGGCGCCTTTGCGCCGGGCCAGTACCGGACGTCCGCCCTCCAGGCGCAGGTCGGTGTTCGCCGGGTAGCCGGAGTCCACTGTTGCGGCCATCTTGGTGAGCTTCTTCTTGTAGAAGGCGACCAGCGCTTTGGCGTCGGTGGGGATGCCTGCCTGGGCGCAGAAGTCCGCGACCTCGTCCCGGCACTCCTCCCAGGTCATCATCTGGGCGTGCAGGTTGGCGTAGGAGTCGGAGCCGGCCACGGCGATGTCGCCGCTGCGCAGCTCGGCGGCCAGGTAGGAGAACACGCAGACCTCCAGGTGCCGGCGGGCGAGCATCCCGGGCCGACGCTTGTCCCGCAGGGTTTTGCGCCACATGTCCGAGGCGAACGTCGTGATGTCGATGGACACCTCGGTCTTGTCCTTGCCGCGGCCCAGGACGACGGTCTCCTCGATCCAGTCCCCGCGGCGGGCGCGCACGGCGCGCACGAACTCCAGTGCGTCCAGCACCGAACGGTCCTCGCTGGTCGCCTCGAACGCGACGGAGTCGACAAGGGTGAACAGGGCCGCACGGTGGGACTTGTAGTACTGCTCCAGCAGCGGCAGGTAGTTGTTGCCGTGGTAGGCGGCCACCGCCTGGTGCGCGGCCGCCAGGCGCTCCAGGCCGCCGGCGGACTCCAGCGCCTTGAGCACCAGCCGACCGGTTCGTGCTGCGAGCTCGTCCGCGCCGCTGACGTCGGGCGACGCACCTTCCTCACCGAGGCCATCATCAACGACAGCCGGCTCGTCATCCTCTGCGTCGTCGGCGACCTCCTCGCCGTCCTCGGCCCGTGCGTCTTCCGTATCGGGGTCGGCGGATTCTGGGTCCGGCTCCGGCGGCGGCCCGGTCGGGGCGGCCGCGTCTTTGGCGGCCGCAAGGACCTCGCCGAAGACCTCCAGCAGCCGCTCGGACTCGGCGCGGTGCTGCTCGCGCAGCTCCTCCAGCCGGTCCTTGCCCTTGCGATGGATGATCGCCAACCGCTTACAGAACATGTCGGTGACCTCGTCCCGCGCCGCCGCACGCAGCACGTGGATCAGGCTGGCCAGCAGGGTCAGGCGCTTGGCCTCGCCGATCCTGACGAAGTCCTCGACCGTAGTGGTCCTGGCCTCCCCGGCGAAATGCCCGACCTTCCCCGGCGGGATCCCGTCCAGCCACCTCTCGGTGGGGCCGAAGGAGTCCAGCCACTGCGTGTGCTCCAGGCGCTGCTTGAACTTCGTCAGGCTCGCCGCCTTCGGCGGATCCTTCAGCTTGTCGAAGCCGCTGCGCCTGGTCGCCGGATCCACCACCATCAAAGCGTGCAGTCCCGAACGCCGGGCCGGATCGATCCGGCCCGCCGCGGTGTCGAAGAAGCCCCGGTTGACCTGGGCCCGGATGGTCTTCGTCGACAGGTCCAGCGTGGTGTAGCCGGGAAGCTCACAGCCCTTCTTCACCAGCACGTCCAACGCCACGTTGATCAGGTCAGCCGGGTTGTCCTTAGTCTGGGCGGCCTGCTCGATCGCCTCCTCGGCGATGCCCCGCGCCTGTGCGGAGTTGTACTTCACCCCCAGCCGCTTGCGAACCAGATCGCGCTGACGCTTCGCCGTGCGCACGGCATCCACTTCGGCAGCGACGCTGGCCGGGAGGTTCAGCACGTCGCGGACGTGTTCGACAACGGCGTCCGGCACGTCCTCCAGCTTTGGGAAGTAGCCCAGGCGTCGGTAGCTCTTGAGCCACACCATCAGGGCCAGCAGATGCGCGTCGGTCGAGGACTTGTCCCGCGCCCACTCGATCTCGTCGTCCGACGGGGTGAACGCGTCGGCCAGATCACGCGACGCC
The DNA here is from genome assembly GCF_040675375.1 of Nonomuraea sp. NPDC049607. Lineage (NCBI taxonomy): Bacteria > Bacillati > Actinomycetota > Actinomycetes > Streptosporangiales > Streptosporangiaceae > Nonomuraea > Nonomuraea sp. NPDC049607. The sequence continues at coordinate 27,352 of NZ_JBFAOV010000011.1, read as the reverse complement.
ATCCGCTTGAACGTCGGGTAGGCGGTGCGATCGATCGACGTCACACGCACCTCGAAGATACGACCGACAGGACCCCGGGCATCATAGCCATGGCCGCTATTCGCTCGCTCAGCGCCTCCACCACGGGGATACTGCATGTCGATGATCGAATATGACAGTCCGGCCTCGTTCCGCGGTCAGCTCCAACGGGGACGCGGTGCCGCAGTGCATCGCACGTCGATCGCCCCCGGCGCCGCCGACGCGGTGTATGAGTGCGTGATTACGGACACGCGCTGGGACCGACAAGTTGATCAACGCGACAGCTACCTCGCCGGTCTCATCGCTCGGCTCGACCTGCCACTAGCACCGATCCAACAGCACCTGCTCACGTATGACGGCGAGGACACCGAACCGGTTGAGATTGCCTTGCAGGTCCTTGCCCTGCTTCCGATGGTCGGTCGACTCGACGCGGCGGCCGTGCTGCGCGGGTACGCGGTCGACGGGCCGCATTGGTCCACGGCACTGGAGGCGATCGGCGACAGCGGGGCGATGAAGCTTCCCGCCATCTGGGACGGGCTCGCTGACGACATCATCGCCAACCGCGACGATGCCCAGCTTGCACAGGCGATCTGGTGCGACACGGAGCCGTGGACGACGTTCGCACAGTCCCAGCCACGGGTCCGGCGAATCATCGACGAGCTCAAGGCCTCCCGTTCACCCGGACCGGCCAGGCGCGACACACGACCCGAAATCGTCACCATCGACAACGAAGACCTGATCGGGCTTGTCGCTGCCGGCGGCTCCGAGCGGCGGCGGGCGCTGGAGGAACTGGGTAGGCGCGGCGATCGCATCGTCTTCGACTTCGCCGAAGACCCCGGCCTACGCAACGCGGCCGGGTGGCTGCCGGGTATCCCACAGGCGCTCCGCCACCTTGGGCCAGACGCGCTGCCACGCGCCCGCACGTGGATCGGCAGCGGCGACGACACACTCGTCGCGTTCGGGGAGCGTGTGGTGGCAGAGGTCGGTGACCGGGGCGATGCGCCGGTGTTGCTGGCCGCGTTGCACCGCACAGTCGTCGCTGGGGAATGGTGCGCTGCCGAGGTTCCAGCACGAGGTCTGGGCCGTTTGGGGATCCATGAAGCCGCGAGCGAGCTCATGGCCGCGTGGGAAGGCACGGTTCATTCACTTGCCCGGGAAGCGTTCCTGGAGGGGCTTCGGGGATGTGCGCCGCATGAAGCCGAAGCCGTCATGGTCGAGGGACTTGACGATTGCGAGCCAACGGTTCAGCAGCGCGTGTGTGAGGCAGCGCCAGATACGGCCGCAGTCCGCTCGCGTCTGCGGGAGTTGACTGCCGATCCCCTGGCACCTGAGGTTCATGAGGCCGCGAACACGAAACTGCAGGTCCTGACCATCAGTCCCTGAGGGGATCCCCGTAGCAAACGGCGAAAATCCAACGGATATGGGTCTGAGCTGCGGTTATTGAGGTCTCCGGGGCGGTTGTTGATCTCCTCGACTACGGTTCGTCATGGTTCACGTGTTCTGTGACGTACGGGGTGGTTGATGTCGACGCGGTTCCTGTCTGATGAGCAGATGGAGCGGCTGCGGTCGTTCCCGGACATCGGGCGTGAGAAGTTGATCAAGTACTTCACGTTGACGTCGCGTGAGCACGCGTTCTTGGGGTGCTTTTAAGAAACGCCTCACCAGCCCCGATGGGCGAGAAGGCGCAGATCGGCGGCTTGCATCTGAGAGTCATGGCAGTCCCTGTGAGCCGATGCCTCTACGGAAAGCATCTTGGCTGACCTGCGGAGACGTTGCCATTTGGGGCTGGTGACGCGTTTCTTAACAGCCCCCTATGAGTGGCTGTCGGATGAGGAGATTGCTGCGCTGCTCGGCTTGGCCCGGCATGCCCGCGAAGTCTTCCTGATCCAGCTGCTGGCCGAGACCGGCATGCGGATCGGTGAGGCCCTCGGCCTGCGGCAGGGAGGACATGCAACCGGCTGCCACATTCCCGAGTGCTGGGCTGCCGGCATGAAGGGCCGCACGTCCACGTCCGGCGGCGGCTGAACGCCAACGGCGCGTTCGCCAAGGCGCGGCAGCCGCAGGTGATTCCGGTGGAGCGCGACACGATCGAGGCGTATTCACGCTACCAGTACGAGCGGGACGAGGTTGGTGAGGCGGCCGAGTGTGACCTGGTGTTCGTGAACCTGTTCCACGCCCCGCTGGGCGAGGGCCGCTTCTCAAGTGGAACAGGTTCTATTACGCTCCACTTCTATGCGGTTCACCTATGCCGAGTCCATGACCGACCCGTCGTACTACGTCCCGCTGGCCCAGGCGGCCGAGGCGGCGGGATACGCGAGCGTCAGCGTGGCGGACTCGATCGTCCATCCGAAGGAGTCCGACGCGAGCTACCCGTACGCCCTGGGCGGCGACCGGGAGTTCCTGGAGGACAAGAGCTTCATCGAGACGTTCGTCCTGGCCGCGGCCATGGGAGCGGCGACCTCGACGATCCGGTTCACGACGTTTGTGCTCAAGCTGCCGATTCGCCCGCCGGTGCTGGTCGCCAAACAGGCGAGTTCGATCGCCTGCCTGACCGGCAACCGGCTGGGCCTCGGCGTGGGGCTCAGCCCATGGCCCGAGGACTTCGCGGCGATGGGGGTGCCGTGGTCGCGGCGCGGCAGGCGGATGGACGAGGCCATCGCGGTAGTCCGTGGCCTGACCAGCGGCGACTACTTCGAGCACCATGGCGAGTTCTACGACCTGCCGCCGGTGAAGATGTCCCCGGCGCCCAGCGAGCCGATTCCGATCCTGGTCGGCGGGCACAGCGAGGCGGCACTGCGCCGGGCCGCCCGGTTCGGCGACGGATGGATGCACGGCGGCGGCGACGCCGACGAGCTGGACGCGCTGCTGGCCAGGCTGGCCGCCCTGCGGGCCGAGGAGGGAACGGCCGACCGGCCTTTCGAGATACACGCGATCTCCTCCGACGCCTACAGCGCGGACGGGGTCAAGCGGCTGGCCGACAAGGGGATCACCGATCTGATCGTCGGTTTCCGGTGGCCGTACGTGAAGGGTCCCGACACCGAGCCGCTGGCCAGGAAGATCGAGAAGCTGGAGCGCTTCGCCGAGTCCGTGATCTCCAGGATCAACCCCTAGCGGCAAACGAGAACAGGTTGTAGACACGCGGCCGGGCGGCTTGAGAGCGGCGTCCATCACGGACGAGTATCGAGGCGATCACGCGGCATTCTCGGAGCTAGCAAACCGACTGATCAGTCAGTAGGCTCGCCGACGAAATCCATGGCGGCTTCGAGCAAGGGATACCGCGATGCCTGGATCTGATCAACTCGCCGGCCGTACGGCGGTCATCACCGGTGGGGCCAGCGGCATCGGGGCCGCGCTCTCGGCCGAACTCGGCGCGCGCGGGATGTCGGTCGTCGTGGCCGACATAGACGGCGCCGACGCCCGGCGCCTCGCCCGCGAACTGGGCGAGAGCGGGATTCCCGCGCTCGGCATTCGCGTCGACGTCTCCGACCCCGAGTCGGTCGACGCCCTCGTGCAGGCCAGTTACGCCGAGTTCGGCTCCGTCGAGGTGCTCTGCAACAACGCGGGAGTGCTCGCCTTCGGCACGGTCGCCGAATCGTCGCTCGGTGACTGGCGCTGGCTCTCGTCGGTGAACATCGAGGGCATGCTCAACTGCCTGCGTGCCTTCCTGCCGAGGATGCGCGAGCGGACCGGGTGGCGCCACGTCATGAACACCGCGTCGACCCATGCCTTCCTGCCCGACCCGCAGGGCACGTCCCTCTACAGCGCCACAAAACACGCCATCGTCGGCCTCTCACTCGGGCTGCGGGCCGAACTCGAGCCCGACGGCATCGGCGTCACGATTCTGTGCCCAGGTCAGGTGGCGACCCGCATCCTGGACTCCCAGCGCAACCGGCCCGACGTGTTCGGCCCCCCGGCGGCCGAGTTGTTCGGAACGGGCACCGTCCCGATGGCCATCGAACCCGGTGAGGTCGCGCGCGACGCCGTCGAAGGCATGCTGCGCGGCGCCCCCTTCGTCTTCTCGCTTCCCGCGCACGACCATGACCGGTTCCGGTCCCAGGTCGAGGAGCTGTGGCGGCTCGCGGGCGATGCCCTGAACGACAGCGTCGAGCCGTAGGAACATCACGATGGACGAGCGGCTCCCGCACCAGTCCCCGCCGCAGACTCCCGCGGCCGGCGTCTCTTCGACCGCGCCCGTGCCTCCTGAGTCGTCCGGACCCGGCGATCGGCACCGGGAGGACCGCGGTCTGCGGCGGCTGTTCGTCACCGTGCCGTTCGTCAGCGCCGCCGCACCGCTCGGCTACGCCGTCTCGGCCTACTTCCTGGCGCTTCAGGTGCAGGCCATCGACAACGCGGCCAAGGTCGAGAACCTGACCATCGTCAACACCATGAGCGCGCTCGCCGCGATGATCATCCAGCCGCTCGTCGGCGTCCTGTCCGACCGCACCCGTACACGCTTCGGCGCACGCGCGCCGTGGATGCTGGCCGGAGCCCTCATCGGCGCCGTCGGGCTGATCACCGCGGGACTATCGACGACCGTGGCCCAGCTGGTCGTGGTCATGATGGCGGTACAACTCGGCTTCAACGCCTTCCAGGGTCCGCTCGCGGCGATCCTGCCCGACCGCGTGCCCTCCCGGCTGCGCGGACGGTACTCGACGCTCACCGGGCTCGGCGCGATCGCCGCGGCGATCGCGGGCCCGGTTTTCGCTTCCGCCTTCGCCACCCGCATCCCCGTCGGCTACGCCGGCTTCGCGGGCGTCATCCTGCTGATCGTCGTGGTGTTCATCGTATTCAATCCCGACACCGACAACCGCGGTGTGGCACGGCCGGCGTTCTCCGTCCCGGCGTTCCTCAAGGCGTTCTGGGTCAACCCCCTGCACCATCCCGATTTCTTCTGGGCGTTCCTGGGCCGCGTGCTCATCTTCGGCGGCTACTACATGGTGCACACCTTCAACATCTACATCGCCCAGGAGTACATCGGCCTGAGCCTCACCGAGGCCGCGCGGCTGGTTCCCCTGATCGGACTGATGGGCCTGCCCGGGTTCATCCTCGCCATCGCGGTGTCCGGGCTCCTGTCGGACCGTGTGGGCCGGCGCAAGCCGCTCGTCCTGGTCGGCGGGCTCATCATCGCCGCATCGGCGCTGTTCCCGCTGATCTCGCCGAGCGTGGCCGGTCTGATGATCTCGACGGTCGTCCTGACCATCGGCTTCGGCGTCTTCATCTCGGTGGATCAGGCCCTCGTCTCGGAGGTCCTGCCCAGTGAGGACGACCACGCCAAGGATCTGGGCGTGATCAACATCGCCGCGACCCTGCCGAACACGATCGCGCCCGTCGCCGCCGGCGGCATCGTCACGATCTTCGGAGGGTACGCGGCGTTGTATCCCGTGGTGGCGATCGTCGCGGGCGCGGGCGCTCTGGCGGTTCTTCCGATCAAGAGAGTGCGCTGACGGGGCAAGGCGCCCTCCCGAGCGGCCGGCCACGCGGGTGAACGGTAAGCTGGCGCGGAAGAAATTGGGCCTTGCGCAACCACGTCCGCCTGCGTCGAGCGAGGCACCCGGACGACAGGAACGACGGATGGCGAAGACGCATGACGCCGAGCGAGCCGGTGCCGCCCGGCGCGCCAAGATCGTGAGCGCCGCCCTCACGCTGTTCGCGGTACAGGGCTACCGGGGGACCTCCCTCGCGGCCATCGCCAAGCAGGCCGGGATCACCCAGTCCGGCCTGCTGCATCACTTCCCAACCAAGGAAGCTCTGCTGGCCGAGGTGCTCGCCGAACGCGACCGGCAGACCTTCGACGCGGTCGAGGTCGGCCGCGAGTACGAGGGGTCGGCCATGGTCCGCGCCCTGGAGATCGTGTACGACATGGTCACGCGGAGCCGGCAGAACCGCGAGCTCACCCGCATGGGGCATCTCGGCACTTTCGGCTCGAACGATATCCCGGAGATCGCGCTGGAATGGGCGCGGGAGCGCGTCCGCACGTTCCGCGCCCATCTGGCCGCCGTGGTCAAGGAAGGCGTCGCGGCCGGCCACGTACGCGCGGATGCCGACCCCACCGCGGTGGCGTCGCTCATCATCGGCACCATCACCGGCCTTGAGGAGCAGTGGCTGCTCGACGAGTCCTTCGACATGGTCGCGGCGATGGGCGCGTTCACCCGGATCCTGCGCCGTGACCTGATCATCGAGGGCTAGCGCCGCCCTGGCCCGAACCGTGGGCGAAGCCCGTGCGGCCTCGCCCACTTGATCGGGTGTCAGACCTTGACGGCGTTCCTGGAGTCGTCACGCTGCCGGTCGGCCTCGTTCCCGCGCAGGCTCTCGCCTTCGATGTCGAGATTCGGCAGGACCCGGTCGATGGGCCGGGGCAGCCACCAGGCCGCACGGCCGAGCAGCGACATCGCGGCGGGCACCAGGGTCAGGCGGACGACGAACGCGTCGACGAGCACCCCGACGGCCAGCGCGAAACCAATGGACTTGATGATCGGATCGTCCATGAACACGAAACCGCCGAACACGGCCGCCATGATCAGCGCGGCGGCGGTGACGACGCGGGCGTTGTGGCCCAGGCCGTTGACGGTGGCCTGCTGCGGGCTGTCGCCGTGAACGAAGTCCTCACGCATGCGGGAGACGAGGAAGACCTCGTAATCCATGGCCAGCCCGAACAAGATCCCGATGAGCAGGATCGGCAGGAAGCTCACCAGCGGCCCGGGAACGTCGACGCCGAACAGGTCGGCCAGGTGTCCCTGCTGGAAGATGGCCACGGTGATGCCGAACGTGGCGCCGACGGTGAGCAGGAAGCCCAGCGCCGCCTTGAGCGGCACCAGCACCGAGCGGAAGACCAGCATCAGCAGCAGGATCGACAGCCCGACGACGAGCAGCAGGTAGACGGGCATCGCCTCGGCGAGTTTCGCCGACACGTCGATGCCGATGGCGGTGGCACCGGTCAGGGCGATGGTGGCGCCCTGGACGGCGGCCACGCGCTCCCGGATGGAGTGCACAGTCCGCTCTGTGGCCGCGTCGGTCGGACCGGCCTTAGGGATGATGGTCATCAGTACGGTGGTGCCCTGCTGGTTGGGTTGCGGTGGGGAGACGTGGAGCACACCGTCTGCGGTCTCGATCAGCCGGGTGGCCTGCTCGGCGGCCGTGCCGGTGGCCTGGGCGTCGTCGCCGGAGACGACGGCGATCAGCCGGCCGTTGAAGCCGGGCCCGAATCCCTCGCTGATCAGGTCGTGGGCCTCGCGGGCCGCCGAGCCGGAAGCCGCGGTGCCGGCGTCGGGCAGTGCCAGGCGCATGTCCTGGGCGGGCAGGGCCAGCGCGCCCAGCCCCACAACCCCGGCCAGCAGAATCGGGACGCGCAGCCGGGTGACGAACCGGCCCCAGCCGTACCCGAAGCCCTCGCGCCCGTGGCCGGGCCTCCGCCCGCCACGCTGCCCGCGAGGCAGGACGCGGGCGCCGGCGAAGCCGAGCATCGCGGGGAGCAGGGTGAGGGCGACCAGCACGGCCAGGGTGATGGTGCCCGCCGCGGCCAGGCCCATGACGCTCAGGAAGGGGATGCCGACCACGGCGAGGCCGGCCAGGGCGATGACGACGGTGGCGCCGGCGAAGACCACGGCGGAACCCGCGGTGCCGATCGCACGCCCGGCGGCCTCCTCCGCCTCCATGCCCTCGGCGAGGTATTGCCGGTAGCGGAAGGTGATGAACAGCGAGTAGTCGATGCCCACGGCCAGCCCCAGCATCAACGCCAGGATGGGCGCGGTGCCGGTCAGCTCCAGCACCCCGCTGAGGGCGAACAGCCCGGCCATCCCGGCCGCGACGCCGATCAGCGCGTTCAGCAGCGTCATGCCGGCGGCCACCAGGGAGCCGAAGGTGATGAGGAGGACCACCGCGGCGACCAGGACACCGAGCGCCTCAGTGGAGCCGATCTCCCCTCCGGCCTTCATGATCTCGCCGCCGTGCTCCGCCCGGAGCCCCCGCGCGGAGGCGCCGACCTGCTCGTACGCCGTGCGCTGCGCCGCGCTGACCTCGTCGGCCGGGGTGTCGAACTGGACCTGGACCAACGCGTAGCGGCCGTCCGGAGTGACCGAACCGACCGTGAAGGGATCGATGGCGGCGATCACACCGGGGACTCCACCGGCCTCCCGCACGACGGCCGCGACCGCGGCCTTGTCCAGTTCCCGTCCTTCGGGCGCGGCGAGGACGATGGTTCCGGTCACGCCACCGGCCTGCGGGAACTGCACCCGCAGGGAGTCGAGCGCCCGCTGGGACTCCGTGCCGGGGATCGAGAAGTTGTCAGTGGTGGGACCCATGAAGGCGGCGGCCGCCCCGCTCAGCAAGGCGAGCAGAAGCAGCCAGACGGCCAGCACACGCCCTCGGCGGCGGAAGGAGAACCGGCCGAGCCGATACAGCACAGAAGCCATGAAGGATGTCTTTCCTCGAAGTTCAACGGGGGTCGCGGCCGAGCGTGCGCAGGGCGCCGTCGACCAGCTCGGCACGCAGGTCCTCGTCCGGTACCGGCACGTCACTGGCGCAGGTCACCGATACCGCGCCGATGACCATGTAGGCGGTGACCAAGCCCCGGGACTCGGTCGAGCCGTCCACCATCGCGGCCATCAGCCGCCCCACGACGGCGGGCACGGCACCCAGAGCCGGATGGCCGGCCAGCACGGGAATGTCCTGGAACAGGACCTTGACCTCGCGCCGGAACCGCATGGCCAGATCGACGAAGCCGGTGACGGCCGCCTCCACCGCTTGGTCTCCCTCCAGTCCGGAAAGCCGGGCGTCCAGCTCTCCCAGCCCTTCACCGGCGGGGGTCAGCAACTCGGCGAGGATCGCCTCCTTGCTGACGAAGTAGTAGAGCAAGGACGCCTTCGAACAGCCGACCACCTGAGCGATGTCGTGCAGCGAGGTGCCCTTGTATCCACGCGTGGCGAACAGACTCAACGCCGAGTCCAGGATGTGGCCGCGCAGGGCGGAAGCGGGACGTGCCATGCCCTTCACCATAACTGTCCGATCGGTCAGCTCTGACCGATCGGACAGGATTCGACTGTGGCCTTCCTCACGACGCGACATGGGTGGTTTATCGTCGGTGACTCTTGGTAGTCAGCTATGTCAGGTGTGCCGCCTCGCTACTACCGGTCTGGGCGGGCCCGGCCGGCGCATGCAGTTCCTGGAAGGCTGGGGCCGGGGCGGGAAGGGACAGCGCCGTACAGCCCATGAGTCAGTTGCGGGATGCCGCGACACCGATGGTGGCCGGATGAGGCCACACGAGGGCGGTGTTTACGGCTGTCTTGTTCCGAGGCTGGTGGGACCGGGGCGACAGGGCCGATGATCTCCCCTCTTGGTGGCCAGGTCGAAGGTCGGGTGCCCGGCGTCTTGGACCTGCGGCTTCGCGCCGAGGCAGAGGAACAGGCGCTGGCGCTGCCGATCGTGGCGCGACGGGACGCCAGGGCGAGGGCGAGGGGTAAGAGGGGATCCGTAATAGAAAGGTGAGTCCTGCTCCGGTTGTTTCGGTCCAACCTGACAAATTGTGATCCTCTCTTGATCATTGTGGGCGTCAATGCGCTCTTTTAGCGTCATCGGCGTGGGCCCGCAGGGCCTGACCGGGAGGCGAACGATGGCGTTTATGCGGGCCAAGACCACAGGATTCACCGGGATCATCCCAACACGGGAAGCCCCGTGGAGGGCGATGTTCCTGCGGGGCGAGCGGGTCGCGCAGATCAGCGAGACGGCGCTGGTGTGGGAGGGTCCGCTGACAGACATCCACCAGGGGGCGCTGAGGCTGCCCGAGCCGTACGCCAGCTGCACCGAGGCTGCGCTCGACCTGCACGTGCCTCACACCAGCACGCGGATGGTGTTCATCGCCGGCGAGCGGTGCCTGGACTGGGAATGGGGCGTCGGGCAGAAGTTCGAGGGGCTGGTCACCGATCTGCCGGGCTTCGGGCCCCACCTCCCGGCCGAATACCGCAGCGACGTGGACGCCGTGATGCAGGTGGCGGGCAATCCGTGGAAGACCCTCCTGATCAAGGGCGAGCGGTGCGCGCTGCTCGTCTGGGGGCGGGGCGTCGAGTACGAAGGGCCTCTGATCGGACGAGGTGAGGCGGGGTGGAAGCTGCTCCCCGCGCACATGCGCGGCGACTTCGACGACGCCCTGATGCTCTACGCCGGAGGCAACAACCGGACCGTGTTCATCAAGGGCGACCAGGCGATGGACTTCCACTGGATCGACGGCCCCACGAAGATCGGCACGTGGGCACAGGTCCTGCCGGGGCTCGGCGCCCTACCCGCCGCCTACCGAACACCCCGGCTGCCCGCCGCCGGCCGCTTCTCCGGCACCGCCGACGGCGAGCGGATCGATCTGCGCATCGACCTGACGGGCGCGCTGCCGGTGATCTCCGGGGACACGTTCGACGTGGCTGACGACGCCTACGTCAACTCCTTCGTCCTGCAGGGCAACCAGGCCGTCACGCTGCCCGCCACCGTCTCCGGCACCGCGACCTTCGCCAACCCCACCCAGATGCCCAAGATCTCGGTACAGGTGGACAAGCTCGCTCCCGGCGGCACCGCCGTCCTGACCCGCAGCACGGCCGACGAGACCGGTTCCACCACCACCTACACCTGCACGTACGTCTCCCGGTTCCTGCGCACCATCGACTGGGAGGTCGACGCCATGGCCGGCACCAAACCGGCCGCCCAGTACGCCACCACCACCCACCCCCGCCCGACCGGCCTGGCCAAGAAGATCATCACCGTCCAGTCGGCCTTCGCCGAGGCCGGGATCGAACTACGCACGGCCGGCACCGTCGTCAACGAGATCGGCGTCCAGGAGGCGGGCGCGGACCTGAGGTGGTCCAACGCCGAGCTACACGCCGCGATGGAAAGCAACTTCAGCGGCCACCGCAACACCGAGCAGTGGAAGCTGTGGAGCTTCATCGCCACCCGCCACGTCGACGACGACGGCACCCAGGGCGTCATGTTCGACCGCGAAGGATCCCCACGCCAAGGGATGGCCATGTTCCACACCGAGATGGTCAGGCAGCAGGTGGCCGGAACACGCACGGAACTCCACACCTGGGTGCATGAGCTCGGCCACGCCTTCAACCTGGTGCACAGCTGGCAGAAGAACATCGCCAAGCCGCCGCAGCCGCTCGGGCCGCGGAACGGCTACGGCGACCTGTCGTGGATGAACTACGAGGCCAATTACCAGGGTCCGAACGGAGAGGCGGGCGAGGACGCCTTCTGGGCGGCCTTCACCCACCAGTTCACCGCCAACGAACTGCGGCATCTGCGCCACGGCTTCTACCGCAACGTCGTCATGGGCGGTCTGGGCTTGGAGGCCGGTGTCGGTGGCGCCTACCGTCTCCCGTTGAAGGAGTTCGCCCTGCCCCCGGCCAGCCGGTCCGGGCTGCGGCTGGAGCTGTACGGCCGCGAGTCCTTCTCCCACGGCGAGCCCGTCGTCACCGAGATCAAGCTGTCCCTGGACGGCAGCACCGGCCAGGCCGACGCCTTCCCCAACCTCAGCCCCCGCGGCGAGAACCTGACCATCCTGGTCACCGACCCGGCCGGAGACATCCACCCCTTCCGACCCATCGCCCGCCACTGCGGCAACCCCGACCGCCGCGTCACCCTCGACGCCGCCACCCCCGCCCTCTACGACAGCGCCTACATCGGCTACGGCGCCGACGGCCTCACCTTCCCCACACCCGGCACCTACCGGCTGCGCGCCCTGTGCAGGGTCCCCGACGGCTCCACCGTCGTCTCAGCAGAGCGCACCATCCAGATCAGCCCCCCGCACAACGAACAGGACCGGCAGGCCGGCGACCTGCTGATGGGCTCCCAGCAGGGCACCCTGCTGGCCCTGCTCGGCTCCGACGCCCCGCAGCTGGCCGAAGGCAACGCCGCCCTGGATGAGCTCATCACCACCCACCCCGACCACCCGCTGGCCGTCTACGCGCACATGGTCAAAGGCACCAACGCCGGACGCCATTTCCAGACCCTCGGCAAGAACGGCATCACCGTCCGGCCCGCCGACACCGCCACCAGCATCGAACAGCTCGGCGCGGTCGTGGAGACCACCCTCGACACCGGCACCGACGCCGGAGTCGACAACATCACCCTCAACGAAGCCATGCGCCGCCTGGCCCGCGCGCACGCCCGCGCCGGCGACCTCAAACAGGCCGACACCGTCCTGGACCAGCTCGTGGACACCTTCCGCGACAAGGACGTCCCGCCGCCGGTCCTGGCCACCATCGCCGAACAAGCAGAAACCACCCGCACCCAACTCCACGACCAGGCCTGACACCCGGCCGCGACCATCCGCGCCGCCCGCCTGAGCGCTACCGCCGATGGTGGCGCTCAGGCGGGCGGCCGTGTCGGAACCTGCTACCGGCGAACGCGTCGCGCCGGCGCAAGTTGCACAGCCCGGGCCGGGGCCGACACAGAAGGGAAAAACGGGTCCGCGTGGCTGAGTCTCCCGCCGACGGGGTCACGCCCTCAAGAACCCGTGAACCTGCATGCCTGACATGACTGACAGGCCTTCAACCGGATGACCAGCAGGTTCGCTTGATAAGCCTAGATAAACTGTTAGTTCAGCAGGAGACACGGTGCATCAGGCGTCGGACGCGAACCTGTGAGGGCCGTTGAACCCCGACCTGCTCAAGTGAACCCCGACCTGCTCAAGCGTGATCATCGCAGGTCGGGGATACCCGTTGGATTTTCCGCCATTGCTACCGGGACCCCCTGAGCTTCTCACCCGCGCAGCATTACCTGACCAGAAACCGGCGTCGACCTGCGGGGAAGCACTACCAAGATCGGGTCATGGCCCCTTTCTCACGTATTCAGTTCCCAGCCCTTCTGCGTAGAGCTGACCGGTGCTGGCATGCTTGGCCATGAGTGCCGCGTAGCGGGAGACCTCGGCTGCAGGCACGGCATTCCTCCGTTCCTGGTTCTGCTCCAGCAGGACCTTCTCGGGCTGGATGAAGCGTAGTGCGGTGACCGGCATCTGAAGCCGGTCGGCCATGGCGAGCAGTCTGGCGCGCGCGTGAGGGAGCACGTTGGTTGACTCGGCGATCGCGGTGCGGCCGGCCGCAAGTCGCGCAGTGACTCGGCGATCTCGCTCCTGGAAGATCTGGGGGTCGGCTGATTCACGGTCAACAGAAGTGTTGCGGTAGTGCTCGGCGATGGCGTCGCTGGACACGACGGCCTCAGGATCGATCTTGTCTTGGTCGATCAGCGCCTGAATGAAAGAGCTCTTGCCCGAGGCCGGCGGCCCGACCAGCAGCACGAGCCCGACAGGGATCCAGACCTGTTCAGGCTGTCTGCCGGCGCCGGCGCCGTTGCGGATCTCACCCCCGAAGGCCATGGTCAAACAATAGACCTGCGCCCTGCGTCGTGACTTCATGGTTCATCGGCCAGGCCCTTGGCGTCATCGGCAGCCTCTCGCCGGGCGGATCACGGGGAGAGCAGCGGACCGGCACGTCCCTCAGCGCCGACGGTGCAGCGAAGTGACGGTCGGTCCGGGCAGCTCCAACTGCGCCCTCAGCTCCTGGTTCTTTGGGGTGAGCTGCTGGACGGCCCGGACGGCCCCATCTGAACACCGCCACCAACCCCCGCTGCCCGCCGGCTCTTTCCCGGCCGCCGAGCCGACCAACCCGCCAACCCCGGGACCCTTCGCGAACATCTACGTCTCGCTGGATTCCTCACCGGTACCGCACGCCCAGCAGCACTACGCCAACTCGTCCTCCAGGCGCCCGCAGCGGTCATTGCCAGGGCCCTCGGCTTCCACGACAAGACCACCACCCGAGTGGCCGCTGACGCAGGCTGCACCTGGAACCGCTACGCCCCCAATGACCACTCACAGTGAACGCCCTCAGCGTGACTGGCTCGAATACAGACCACTTGATCAACGACTTCTACCCGTCTCGAAGGCCGGCCAGGTTGTCCGACCTGGCCCGCAGGAGGCCGGCCAGGTGGTTGGCCACCAGCGTTGCAGGCCGGCGGACCATCGTGACGTCCGTCCGCTCAGCCCGGGTCGGCACAGAGTTGGGAGGTCAAGGCGGTGCGGGCCCACTCTTCCCACGTGTCCGGTGACCAGTCGCGGTCGCGGACGAAGATCAGGTAGAGCTGCGGGCTGAGCAGGCCGAACAGCAGGTCCGCCGCCATCTCGACGGAGAGGCCGGGACGGGCGTCGGGCTTGCGGGCCAGGGCTTCGGCCGCTGCGTACTGGACGGTGTAACGCGGGTCGGGGCCGTCCGGCCACTGTGCGGCGATCTCGGGGTCGGTGGCCGCGGCAGCCGCGATCAGCGGCATGATCGGGGCGACCCGGCCCAGGATCTCGCGGGTGCCGTGGACGTGCGCGCGCAATTGCTCGGCTGCGGTGGGCTCGGCGCACGCGGCGCGAAACCACTCACGATCCATGGTGGCGACCGGCTCGCTGTCCCCGGCGATGGATGTGTCGACGACGTCCTTGAACAGCGTGCGCTTGTTGCGGAAGACGAAATAGACCGTCTGGACGGCCACGCCCGCCCGGTCCGCGACCTCCTGCAGGTTCGTCGCCCCGTAACCCTGCGCGACAAACAGCTCGCGAGCCGCCTCGACGATCTTCTCACGGGTGCGGCGTGAGCGCTCGGCTCGCTTGTCCGGCCGTTTGACTTGGTCCATATTGCGAGTATATCTCTAGATTATGTCACTAGAGTTCAGCTCTAGATTCTTGGAGGAGACGATGGACCAGCTCAACGCCGCCCAGACGCCGGAACCGGACCTGGCCCCAACGCGGCGAGACCACGAGGAGGAGTCCGTTCGCCGCGCGCTGGAGGGCTTCTACCGCGCCGGCAAGGCGCCGTGGGACACCGGCGTGACGCCGCCCGAATTGGTCGCCCTGGTGGAGGGGCACGAGGCGCTGCCGCCCGGCCGCGTCCTCGAACTCGGCTGCGGTACGGGGACCAACGCCATCTACCTCGCGCGGCACGGCTGGGATGTGGCGGCCGTCGACCTGATCGACCGCGCCGTCGACCAGGCCAGGGAGAAGGCTGCGCAGGCGGGAGTGGCGGTACGGCTGCTGCACGGAGACGCCACCCGCCTCGACGAGTTGGACGTGCCGGGCCCCTTCGACCTGTTCTTCGACCTGAGCTGTTATTGCGGGGTCCCGCTGCACCGCCGCGACGCCTACGTCGCCGGGCTCACCGACCGCGCCGCTCCCGGAGCACGGTTGCTGATGTTCGGGTACGGCCCCGAGCCGCTCGGCAGTCCGATGCCCGAGGTCAAGTCGTGGGCGGCGGGCGTCACAGCCGACGAGCTCCTCGCCAGGTTCGCCGGCTGGGAACTACTCGACGTCACGCCGGGCACCAACTCGGTGCCGACCTTCTGGTTCACGCTGCGCCGCGACGCCTGACCATCTCCGGCCGCGGGTTTCTACAGGTCTGTGGCAGATCTCACGCCGCCCGAGCAAGTCGAGCTCGGGCGGCGTAGTGGTCGACACGCCGGGTGCCTGCCCTGAGCGCCGCGTCCCAACCGTCTTGGTGTCTCCCGCTGCCGACTCCTCGCCGTGGACGGCCTGAACGTGCACGTCGCCGATCTGGACGCGCTGTCAGGCACCCCCATCCTGGATATCAAGCCGTACCTGATCGAGTTCGCTCCCCGCCATCCGGTCACCCAACCGGCCTGGGCCACCGAGCTCATGAGCTCCTACTACTGAGGTTCCGGCCGGCGGGCGCTCGCCGGCCGGCCAGTGATCAACCTGGTCGCACGTGGACGACACTCACCGCCCGTGTCTGCGACCAGGCCGAGCGCCGCTGCATCGTCCAATGAAGAGAGCTACTGATATGAACGTAGTTCGGCGTGGATGCGCCCGCTCGGCATGGATGCTCCATGGCGGAGGCCGTCACGTCTTGGACGCGGTCTTCCAGCGGCGGGACACAGCGTCAGCCCGCTTGTGGCCCATCTCATCGATCTCCAGCAGCCGCCTCGCCGTCATAGATCCGCAGCCGAGGTTGGTCCTCTCGTGCGGAGCGGTCACGCCACACGCGCCCGATCGGCAGCACCGGGCCGGTCGGAAGTTCCGTGGTCGGGCCATGCGACGTCGTCAACCGCCAGGAATGGTTCGCGGACCACGGTCGCGGGAGTCACTCCGGCGAACGCCATGACGTCCCGATGCAGGTGAGACTGGTCGGCATAGCCGCCGTCCGCCGCGACCGCGGCCGCGTCGTGCCCCGCGGCCAGGCGATGAGCGGCATGGTCGAAGCGGACCAGCCTCGCGGCCTGCTTGGGTGGCAGGCCGATTTGTACGTGGAACCGGCCAGGACGCGCGAGCAGAAGGCCTACGACGCGGCCGTGGGACGGATCGCCAGTTCCGTCGTCGAGTTCGTGCAAGGCATCTCGGTGGTCAAGGCGTTCGGCGGAGGCGAGCGCGCCCACCGCACGTTCCTGACGGCCACCGACGACTTCGTCAGCATCTTCTCCCGCTGGGTGCGCGGCATGTCCGTGGTCGCCGCCGGGATGCAGCTGGCGCTGTCGCCGCCGTTCGTGCTGCTGGTCGTGCTGGTCGGCGGCACGGCACTGATCACCTCCGGCGGCCTGGCGCCGACGGATCTGCCGCCGTTCCTGCTGCTCGGGCTGGGGCTGACCGCTCCGGTGGCGGCGCTCGGCCACGGCTTCGACGACCTGCAGGCCGCCGGCCGTGCGGTCGGCCGGATCAAAGACGTGCTCGCGGTCCGGCCACTGCCCGAGCCCGCCCACCCGCGTGCGCCGCAGGGGCACCGGGTGGAACTGCGTGACGTCCGCTTCGCCTACGAGGTCGATGATGGGGCCGGCCACGAGGCGCTGCGCGGCATCGATCTGGTGCTGGAGCCGGGGACGATCACCGCGGTCGTCGGGCCGTCGGGAAGCGGGAAGTCGACGCTGGTCCAGCTGTTGCCGCGGTTCTTCGACCCCACCCACGGCTCGGTCCTTCTCGGCGGCGTCGATCTGCGCGAGATCGGCAGCCGGGAGCTGCACCGGCAGGTGTCCTTCGTCTTCCAGGACGTCCGTCTGCTGCGCGTCTCGGTCGCCGACAACATCGCGCTGGCGGTGCCGCGGGCCGGCCGCGACGACGTGATCCGCGCCGCCCGGCTGGCCGGCATCCACGACCGCATCCTCCGGCTGCCGCGCGGGTACGACACGGTGCTCGGTGAAGAGACCAAGCTGTCCAGAGGCGAGGCGCAGCGGATCTCGATCGCCCGCGCGCTGCCGACCTGCTGACACGACGCGGAAAGGTCGCCGCGTTCTGGCGATCCCACCGATCCACCGAGATCGAAACCCACGATGGCGTGCTGCGAGGAGACGAGCCCCGTGATCCGAATGCTGCTGCGCGTACTCGGAGACGAGTACGCCGCGGCGATGCGCCGCACCGTGGTCCTGATGACGATCACGGCTGTGGTCGAAGGTTTGTCCTACGCACTGCTGGTCCCGGTGCTGCGGGCGCTGCTCGGCAGCACGCCCGCGGACGCCGTGCCCTGGCTGGTCGCGTTCGGGTCCGCGGTCGCCCTCTACGCCGTGCTGCGCTACATCAGCGACTTGTCCGGCATGCGGGTCGGGACCACCATGTTGCGCGGCACGTATCACCGGCTCGGCGAGCACCTGGCCCGCCTCCCCCTCGGCTGGTACAACGCCGCTCGCATCGGCGAGGTGTCCGCCCTGGCCGGCCGCGGCCTCCTGCAAGCCATGGGCGTGGCCGCGCATCTGCTGGCACCGTTCATCGCCGCCCTGGTCACGCCCCTGACCATCGTGGCCGTGATGACCGCCTTCACCTGGCGGATGGGGCTGGCCGCACCCGTCGTGGCGGCGATCCAGGCCTGGACGGCACGCGCGACGGCCACCGCCGACGCCGACCGTCACGAACGCGACCAGGAGGCCGGCGGGCGTGTGATCGAAGAGGGACAGCGGCTCGCGGTCGTCGGGCCGTCCGGTGCGGGCAAAGCACACTGCTGCAACTGCTGGCGCGCTTCTACGACGTGGACGCCGGCGCGGTGCGCGTGGGAGGCGTGGACGTGCGCCAGATCAGCACCGAGACGTTGATGGCCCGGATCGCCATCGTCTTCCAGGAGGTGTACCTCTTCGACGGCAGGATCGAGGAGAACGTGCGCCTGGGCCGTCCCGACGCGGGCGTCGCCGAGGTGCGGGCGGCGGCGACCGCGGCGCGGCTGGACGAAGTGATCGAGCGACTGCCCGGCGGATGGGCGGCGAACGTCGGCGAGGGCGGCGCGCTGCTGTCAGGTGGTGAGCGCCAGCGTGTCTCGATCGCGCGGGCGCTGCTGAAGAACGCGCCCATCGTGCTGCTGGACGAGGTGACCTCGGCGCTGGACCCGGTCAACGAGGCGGCCGTCCACGAGGGCGTCCAGCGCCTGATGGCGGGCCGGACGGTGGTGATGGTGGCGCATCGGATGCGGACCGTCCGGCGCGCCGACCGCATCGTCTTTCTGGACGGCGGCCGGATCGTGGAGGAAGGCAGCCACGACGAACTGCTCGACCGTGGCGGCCGTTACGCCGGCTTCTGGAACATCTCCATGGCTCCCGCCGCGCGGGAATGAGCCCGCCGGGCCCGTGTTCCGGCCTTGGTGCCTCGGTACGGCCGTCATGGTGACGGCCGCCGGTCTTCGACTGCGCGGGAGCATTTGTCCAAGACCGTCAGCCGGCCGCCCGTGCACAGTCTCCGCATGAGTGAATTCGGGGTCGAGACTGGTAGGAGTCGTTGATCAAGTGGTCTGTATTCGGACCAGTCGGGCTGAGGGCGTTCACTGTGAGTGGTCGTTCGGGGCGTAGCGGTTCCAGGTGCCGCCTGCGTTAGCGGCGACTCGGGTGGTGGTCTTGTCATGGAAGCCGAGGGCCCTGGCAATGACCGGTGCGGGGGCTTGGAGGACGAGTTGGCGCAGTGCTGCTGGTCGTGCGGTGCCGGTGAGGAATCCAGCGAGGCGTAGATGTTCGCGGAGCGTGCCGGGGTTGGTGGGTTGGTCAGCTCGGCGGCCGGGGAAGAGCCAGCGGGCGCGGGGGTTGGTGGCGGTGTTCAGATGGGGCCGTTCGTCGGCCAGTTGGAGCAGAAGGCCTGCGAAGGGCTCGGGGACCGGTGTGGGCGGGTCTCCGAGTCGAATGTGGAGTTCGCCGTCGAGCGCGATGAGGTCGTCGAGGGTGAGGCGAACGATCCGTGTGATCGGCTGAGCGAAGAGGAGCATAAGGCAGGCCGAGACCCGGGTGGGGAGGGCCAGTCTCTCGTCGCTGAGCGCGCGTCGGAGAAGTTCCAGGCGGCGGCGCTGAGACAGGGGCGGAGCCTTAGCGGTGGCCGGAGTCGGGATCCGGAGCTTGGGCATGCGACCATCGCTGACGGCCCAGCGTAGGAAAACCCGCAAGGTGTTGTGTTGGTGCTGGGGGTGCGTGGCGTGCCAGGCGTCGAGGAGGCCCTGCGTGCAGGACCCGAGATGGTGAGCGGAGTCATCGAGCCAGGTCAGAAAGCCGTGGGCGGCCTTGAACTGTTCGCCGGCGGAACTACGGGAGCCTGGGGTCAGAGGACTGGCCGCAGCGCGGGCGCGCATGCGCGGCAGTTGATGCCAGGTGGCGAAGGCGCGCAGGATCCGCAGGTGGGGGTCGTCGGCGAGTTCGGCGTAGCAGTGGGTGAGCCAGGTCTCGTGGTGAAGGATCTGCTTGTCGACCAAGGGCAGGGCCCCGCTGGCCATGAGCAGGTCGCGCAGGTGGGCGACGGTCCTCCAGTTCGGAAGCGGGTGGAGGGCTTCGTGAGTGAGGGGAAGGGTGCCGTCCGCGAGATCGCTGACGAGGTCCCGGATGTAGGGGCGCCGCAACCACATCCAGGTGGACTTGGGGTTGGGCGAGGCGATCAGCCGATCGGCGAGTGGGCGCAAGGCTGGGCTGATGGAGCCGGTGCCGTCGTCGAAGACGGTGTGGACCAGGTCGGTCAGGGTGCATCTGGTGCAGAGACGACCTGTATAGAGCTGGCCTTCGTGTCCGCAGCGGGAGCAGGAGAACGAGCGGGTGATGCCGGCGCAATCCCGGCAGATCGCCTCGCCGTTATCGCTGCGGCCGGGCAGGAGACGGTCGGTCCCGCAGGCGGGGCAGGTGCCGTGGGTGTTTTCGGCCTTGTGCAGGCAGGTCCGGCAGATCGGTCCGTCGGACCAATTTGCGGCTTTGGCGGCGCGGCGGCCGCAGCGGGCGCAGTCGCGCAGATGCCAGCGTTCGTAGTGCTCTGGGGAGAGGGGGCTCATTGGTCGGGGCGGATCCGGGCGCGCTTGGGCCTGATCGGCGCGATCTGGGCTGCCGGGCCGGTGTCGCCGGTGGCGGTGCGGCGGGGTGCGGCGTTTTCGGCTTTGGTGGCGATGAGGTCGGCGGGGGTGCAGTCGAAGATGTCGCAGAGCGCGGCGAGAACCGGCAGGGAGAGCCGTTCGGGGATGTGGGTGACCAGCCGCCAGATCTGGACCGAGGACAGGGTGATGCCGCGGTCGGCGAGAGGCTGGGCGAGGTCGGTGGCGTTGAACATGCCATGCGCGGCCATGGTCTCGCGGAGCCGCCACTGGTAGCTGACCTGGCGTTTCATCGGTTCTTCCTTCCGGTGCCCAGAGCGGCGTTCAGGGTTGATTCCATCGCCTGACGCAGGGTGCGGGTGCGGAAGTCGGAGGAGACGCAGGTATAGATCGAGGTGGTGGAGGCGTGCTCGTGGCCGACTTGCTCCTGGACGAACCGGGGGTCCCAGCCGTCCTCGATGAGGTGGGTGACGTAGGAGCGGCGGAAGGAGTGGAAGTCCAGGCCTGGGTCGAGGCCGAGCGCGTCGCGGTAGGTGGCCAAGCGGGTGTTGATCTGGGAGAAACCGATCCGCGGGCTGCGCTCTGAAGGCCAGAACGCCGGCGAGACGGCCGCCTGGGCGAACCCAGGCCGGACTTCGGTGACCCACTGGTCGAGGATGTCGACGATCCAGTCCATCCCGCCGACACCGTCGCGCGGGCCAACCGTCAGGACACTGCGGCGCTTGGGCGGTGAACCCTTCATCGCCTTGCCCCAGCGGACGTAGCAGACGCCGAAGTCTCCGAAGACTGGCGCGTGCGGGTTGGGGCCGAAGTCGACCAGGTCCAGCATCCGATCCTCACGGCGGCGCAGCCCGTAGGCATAGGCGGTCTTGAACAGTGTCGCGTCGCGGAATGCCGGCAGCCAGCCCTTGCGACCCGCGCCACTGACCCGGTGGACCTGGTCGTCGGCGTAGTCGAAGAACGCCTGGAGCTCATCGCGGGTGAACGCCCGCTTGGCCGGATCGGCCTCGTTGTCCTGGAGGTGAACCGCGGTGTTCCATTCGTGGCAGACCTGGATCGGATGCGACCCGAAGCGCCGCTCGCACTCCGCCGCCCACCCATAGGCCGGATCGGTGAGGAACGCGCAGAACGACCGGACCGCCTCGGCGTAGTTCCGCAGCGTCGACTGCCTTAGATGCCGGATCGCCCGCAGGTCGCCCAGCCACTCGTCCACCATCTGTGGCATCCACTGCCACGGGTACGCGTCAGCGTGGCGGGAGAACGCCTTCACCGCGTTCTCGCGGCCCTCGATCGTGGAGAACGCCAGATTCCGGGCCATCTGCTGATTCCGCCAGCCCGCCAGCATCGCCTCGGCCACCTGTTCCTCCGGTCGAAGCAACACCGTTCCACCGACCAGATGCAGGCCCGCAGCGCCCGGCGCCATCACGTCCCGGCTCACTCTCCGCCACCCTCCAACCGATTACATCAAACGAAGGGATCTTTCATCAGAAGTAATCGACTTGGCAAGCCTGCAGGTGAAAGCATGATCCGATGACCAAGAGCCTGGCCGATATGAGTGAGCGTGAGTACTTCGCGAACGTCAGACGCCGGCTACCGATGTATGTGATCGGTGGCCGACTTGATCGACTGGAAGCGTTCCTCGACGGCTACGACCAGCACGCCCTGCGCCATGGCGGCCCAGGCCTGCGCGACTGGACGGACTGGCTCATCGCCAAGCGCGGCCAAACCTGCAATCACGGCTGGTCAGGACATGTTCGCCACATCGCCCTTCCTGACGGTTGGGATCACTGGGACCTACCCCAAGAACAAGAACGACTCGTCATCGACGTACTCTTCGACCTGCTCGACGAATACCTCGTCGAACGTGAGGCGGGCTTGGCTCGCTGACCGACCCTCCGGCTCTGCCGCGCACCTCGCGTGTCGAACGATCTGAGAACTCATCAGATGCAATAGCGATCAGTTGGAACCCAGGAACAGCCGTTGGCGCTGAGAATGATCTTGAGTGAAGCATGACGTCCAGCTTTGGCGTGTGATCGCTCTACCTAGAGGTCTCTGGCCTGTGGATGATGCGGTGGATGGTGGAGCGTCCGACGCTGTATTCGGTGGCCAGGTCGGCCAGGGACACCTCGCCCTCGGCGTATCGCCGGCGGATGGAACGCCGGGCGGGTTCAGGCAGTTTGGGTTGCTTGCCCTTTAGCTTGCCGTTCTTCTTGGCCAGGGCCATGCCCTCGCGGGTGCGCATGTGCCCGAGGTTGGCCTCGAACTCGGCGACCATGGCGAGGGTCTGCAGGAACAGCCGCCCGAACGGGTCGTTCCAGTCGTAGACGGATGCGCCCAGGCCGAACAGGACGCCGCGGCCGGACAGATCGGTGAGGATCTGGTTGGCCTCGGCCATGTTACGGGCGAACCGGTCGAACTTGGTCACGGTGAAGACGCTGCCGTCCCACACGGCGGCGAGGGCCTGGTCCAGGCCGGCGCGGTTGCGGCGGGTGGTGCCGGAGAAGCCGCGGTCGATGTAGATGCGGTCTTCGGGGACGCCGAGGGTCAGGAGTTGCTCGGTCTGGATCACGACGTCTTGCTCGTCGGTCGAGCAGCGGGCGTAGCCGACGCGGGTTCCGGTCACGTGCTCAAGTGTTCCGGATAGGCCCGGCGCTCGGGTCGCCGTCACCAGGGGCAAAGTAGCTCTGCGTAGTCGGGTCTTGGCGAAGTAGATGGTGCTCACGGGGCCCGTTCCGTGGGCGCTCATCTGGTTGATGAGCAGGTGCGGGTTGGCGGTGCTGGGCCAGCGGGTTCGGCGGAACTCCAGCCATTCGAGCAGGATCTGGTGGGTGAAGTCGTCGATCGGTCGGGTGCGTCCGGCGACGGTGAGCCGTCGGTTGCCCAGGTCGAGGTCCTCCAACAGGAGGGCTCGGATCGCGCCGGGGCGGGCGGCGTGGACGGCGGCGAGCATGAGGGCGAGCCGGGCCGCCGGGGTGGTGGCCGCCTGAACGGCGTGGTCGACGTCGTCCGGGGAGAGTGGCTGCGCGAGCCGGTAGGGTTGCTGGCCGACCTTGATGCCGCGGGTGGGGTTGCGGAAGATCTTCCGGTCTTCCTGCAGAAGGCGAACAGCGAGCGCAGCGAGATCAACGATTGGATTCGACGGGAGCCGGTCAGGTCGTCGAGGGCGGCCAGGACGTCCTCTCGGGTGACCTCGCGCAAGTGGTCATAGCGCTGTGACCAGGCCAGGAGGGCGGGCTGGACGTTGTTCATGTGCGTCCAGACGGTGTCCGGCTTGCGTGCGGCGGTGCGAGGGCCTCCCTGGTGCAAGGTTCGTAGCCAGTGCTCGGTCTCGGCGCGGATGCCGTCGGCCAGGCCGTCGAGTTTGCGCTCCAGCCAGGCTTCGAAGGAGGGGCGCCGGTCGTCGATGAGCACGCCCATCTCGGTCAGGACCTCGGCCACTCGTTCGACGCTGATGTCCAGGGCCCGGACGGCGGGGAACAGCTCGGAGTAGCAAATGATGTCGCCAGCGGTGTGCTGGGACAGTACGACGGTCAAGGCCCGCCGGACGTTGTCGTGCATGCCTCGGCGCCAGCCGTGGGTCTCTCCGAGCTGGTGGGCGACATAGATCGCCCACCTCAGCCAGGGGTTACCGGGGTCGGCGTCGGTGGCGGCGTCGAAGCGGGTGAAGTCGCGGCCTGCCTCGAGCAGTCGGAGTTGGATCCAGCGGATCGGCGGGCGCCGCGCGGGTTCAGGGGGTGGCTTGCGAGGCGCGCCTCGCCGATCGTGGACGCGGGGCGGGGTCGTCGAGGCGCCTCGGTTGTTGACCACGCCGGCGAAGAACAGCTGGTGGAAGGTGCCGATCTGGTCCAGGAAACGAGAGGCGATGGCTCTTCCGCTCGCAGGGCCGGCCGCGTGAGCTTCGGCCCGGGCCTGGTTCCAGCACAAGCGGCAGTGACGGTTGCGCAGCAGGGCCGACCGGCCGCACCTGGCGCAGGGCTGCTCGTCACCGCGGTGCTTGTTGCGCCATAAGGTGCAGGCGGCGCAGCGTCGCCCGTTCAAGATGCCCCAGGCCATGCAGTCGATGCAGCTGGCCGAGCTGCGTCCGGCGGAGTAAGGCATCTCACTCAGGCGGCAGCGAGCGGCCGTCACGCTGGCGTGGTGTCACCATCGGCGCGTTCGAGGCCGCGGCCGCCGCCGGGGCTGCCTGCTGGTCATCGGGCTTGCGCACCTTGTCCGGCTCGGGGATCAGGAGTTCCTCGACGCCGCAGTTCAGCACCGTGCAGATGACGTTGAGGTCGTCCAGCTTGATGCTGGCCGGCTCGCCCGACCACAGACTGGACATCTTCCCGGCGCTGATCTTCAGGCCGTGCTCGGCGAGCATCCGCTGCAGCTGGCTGGCCTTCCAGATGCCGCGGTTGGCCGCCGTCAGCCGCAGATTCCACTTCATCGCCGTAGTCCTTCCAGCCGGGTGGCCGCGCGCTGCTGGCCCGCTGCCCAGGCGTCTTCGATGTGAGTGCCGGTGACGTGCACGTATTTCATCGTGGTGGCGATCCAGGCATGGCCGAGCAGCTGCTGAATGGCGATCAGGTCCATGCCCTGCTGATAGAGCTGGGAGGCGCAGAAGTGCCGCAGCACGTGCGGGGTGAGCACGTCGGCCCATTCCGGCAGATGCGCGGCGGCGGCCCTCGCGAGCGCGGCCCGGAGCGTCTCGTCACCGACGCGGGCGACTGATCCGTCGGTGTTCTTGCGCTCCGACAGCAGCAGCGCCACGCCGGGCCGGGTGTGGTCGTCGCCGAACTGGCCCCACACGTCTTCGACGAACCAGCGCAGCGTCGCCGCGGCGTTGTTGATCAGCGGAACCATCCGCTCGCGTGGTCCGGACCCGCGGGCGCCCTTGCCGTGACGGACGTGCAGTTTGCCGAAGCGGCCCAGGTCCCACTTGATGTCGGCCAGGTCCAGCTTGCACGCCTCGTTCACGCGCAGCCCGACCTCGGACATCAGGCGGCAGGCGGTGTAGTTGCGGGCGGTCGGGGCGAACTTCCGGCAGCTCGTCAGCTCCTGCCGCCACCCGGCGAACAACCGGCTCACCTGCTCGACGGTGGGCGGGATACGCAGCTTGCCCAGCGGACCGCCGCGCGGTCGGTTCATCTCATCGATCGGGCATTCGACCACGCGGCCGGTCATCTGGTGGAGCTCGACCTTGTGACGAAGTTCCAGGAACAGGAAGAACGTCTTGATCGCCTGGGCACGGGCCAGTCGGGTGCCCTTCGCAGTGGAGCGCAGCACCTTGCCGAAGTACGCGTCGGCGTCGGCGGGCTCCATCTCCCACAGCGGCCGGCCGAACCAGGCCCGTGCCTGCTCCAGGTGCACCACGTCGGAGGAGATCGTGCCGTCCGACAGCCCCGCCGCCGCCCGGGCCAGCACGAACCCGGCCAGCACGTCGGTCTCCAGCGCCTCCAGGTCCTCGGCGATGGCCGGAGCCCGAGCCACCCGAAGATCCTTCACCACAGCCAGCGTCAACTCCGGCCACCTCGCCTTCACTTTCACAGCAAGACGAACGACCAGGACGATAGACCTTCAGAATCCCCGAAATCTCATCAACTCGCGAAGAAGCCGGAGCGCCAGCAGATATACCCAGGTCCAGGGGCTAGAGAGGCTGAAGAACCACGAGGAACTCAAGGGTTATTAGTTACCTGAGAAGGCGGGGCAGCGCTGCGACAGGGGCGCCTATGGCGCAGGCCCGTGGGCGTGGGTCAGCCCACGGTGAGGTCGCCGTGGTAGCCGATGCTCTTGGCGCCGCCGAAAGGGGCCGCCGACGGTGCACTTGAGGCTGCCGCGGAACAGGTCGGCGTGCAGGTGGGCGGAGAACTTCTCGCCGTCGAGGGGGCCGCCGAGGACCTGGCCGGACAGGGTCACCTCGCTGGCGATGTTGCTTTCGAAGTTGAGGTCGAGGTCGCTGCGGGCCCTCCTGGCGTCGTTCAGGGTCCAGTCCAGGGTGCCGGTGCCATGGCCGGTGCCGCCGCCGCCGAGTTCGCAGGTGAGCCAGACGCCGCTGAAGTTCGCGGTGAGCTTGGCCTAGTTGATGCCGAGGCTGGTGGAGTCGCGGCAGGAGCCGTTGGCGCCGCGGATCTCGATGTCCTGCTTGAGTGGGACGATCTGCACGCCCGGCTTGAAGTACATGGTGCCGGAGGTGTCGCAGGTGACGCTTCCGGCGGCGTGGGCGGGCGAGGCGAGGGAGGTGAGGCCGGCGGCGGTGATCAGAGCGGCCAGCAGGGCGGTGATGCGGGGGCGATGGGACTGCGGCAAGGGAACTCCTCTGGGGGCTGTCCGGATGCGCGTGCGCTGGGGCGCTCACGCACCCGGGGGGTGTCCCTCTCATCGTTGCAGTTGCAGAAAGTAGTCATAAGAATGCGTTGGGTTGCGGAAAGTGACGTAATCCTCGCCATGTCGCCAGTGCCACAGACGTGTCACAGGCGGGCGTGTGATCGACTGGCCTGCTTCTGAGAGGCGGGCTCATTCCTGCCCTTGTAGGCGTCCTCTTCCCGAGCGTGGCCCCAGCCCCAAGGTGGTGGGGTTGTTGCAGGCCACTGGGGTGCCAGATGGCGCGGCGACTGATTTTCGGCGCCGAATGGGTGGGGCCGGGATGCAGCCGAATCTCCGTAGAACGCACCCCCGTTGCGCTGACCTGCGGCTAGGTCATCCCGGGGACCGGACAGAATCGAGGTTCTGAGTGGTCAAGGGCTACCTGGCGGCTGGGCCCACACTCGGGAGAAGGACGCCGGAGAGGGCTCCCCTCCCCGGAGACGTCAGCGGCCGCTCACTGACAGCCTGGCCTCCTGACTGTTCGTCCGGACGGCCCGCGGCGTCCGGGCCGCGCTCAGCCACAGGACGGTGAACACGGCGCAGGCCAGCGTCACCGCACCCGCCACGAGGAAGGCGCTGCCCAGGCCGGATTCGAAGGAGGCTCCGCCGGTCTCCCGCGTGTGGACGATCGCTCCGAGCACCGCCACGCCGAGCACCGCGCCGATCTGCCGGGTGGTGCTGCTGACGCCCGAGGCCAGGCCGCCCTCCTGCGGGCTGACCGCCTGGAT